>JAISKQ010000036.1 GCA_031260865.1 Prevotella sp. | reverse complement strand
TTTTTACCGCGCGCAATCACAGATTGCTTGCCTTCCTTTTGCCCAAAGCCGCAAAAGGAAGCAAAAACGCTTTAACGCCCACTTCATAGGACGACCCGCAATGGGCTTAAAGGCTAAACGAAAAAACTCACTCCAAACACTGTTATATCCGAATCGGCGGCTAAGCTCAAACACGTTTTCGTTTTACGCCTTTTTCGCCCTGCGGGTGCCCCGTCCATGAAGTAAACGGCGTTGGCTGACGCACGACAAGACCTCGATGACGCGTTCGTATAAAATAAAATAACGAATAAAATTTTAAAAGTGTCTAATAAGCATTATTTATATTTTAGCATCCACATTTCAGATAATATTTATCTTTGTATGAATTACAGGAAGCGGTATGAAAAAAGAAATAACATGGAAAATAAGTCGTTTTGAAGAACTTACCATCGAAGAACTATACGAGATTTTGCATTTGCGTTGCAAGATATTTGTTGTGGAGCAAAAAGCTCCGTATCTGGATATGGACTATAAAGACCAGAAGGCTTTGCATTTATGCGGTTACGCGGATAACAGGCTTGTCGCTTATTGCCGCTTGTTCAAGGCAGGCGGATACTTCGACGAGGCGTGTATAGGCAGGGTGATTGTGGCGCGGGAGTATCGCGGATATGGATATGGACACGATATGATGAAAAAGGCGATAGATATTGAAACTTCGACTCTGGGAGAAACGAAGATTACAATATCCGCGCAATTCTATTTGAAAAAATTCTATGAAAGTCACGGCTTCATCCAAACCGGCGAGATGTACCTCGAAGACGGTTTGCCGCATATCCGGATGAAAAAAAATTAGAAAGTTCTAAAAAGTCTTGTACATTAAGATATTATATTCTAAATTTGCAGCCCGAAATAGAAGGGAGGTTTAATGATCTTTTGAACAGGACATATTCATTTAATGATTAGATGTTGCCGATAGAAGCAATGTTCAGGAGATTATTTTATAGAAGCGGATTGAAACTATTTTGAAAACAGGAGGATTTTCCTCAAAAATAATTAGAATTTAAAAACAACAAAAAAATAAATAAAAACAGAAAATATGATTATTGTTCCATTAAAAGAAGGCGAAAATATAGAAAAAGCCCTAAAAAAATTTAAAAGAAAATACGAAAAAACAGGTGTGGTAAAAGAACTAAGAAGACGTCAGGAATTCTGCAAACCGTCTGTGGTAAAGAGAGAACAGAAATTACACGCGGTATATGTTGAACGTATGCACCGCACAGAAGAATAAAAAAAAATTGCCAATCTCACATAATAGTATTAACTTCGTCATTCAAGGATAAAAACCAACCGGTATGATGTTGTTAGTTGACAAATATATTAAGTATCTCCGTTATGAAAAGAATTATTCTTTACATACGGAGATTTCTTATTCTGAAGACTTGCTACAGTTTACGGATTTTTTGTCGACGCATTTTTCGGATGTGGATATTCTGACGGTTGACAGCGATATTGTTCGTATGTGGATTGTGTCATTGATGGAAGCAAAGATTTCCGCCCGTTCCGTTAACCGTAAATTAAGTTCGTTAAAGTCTTTCTACAAGTATTTGTTAAAGATAGGAGAGCTGCAAGTCAGTCCTGTGAAGAGGGTCGGCGGGCCAAAAACATCAAAGCCCATACCGGCTTTTGTGAACAACTCCGACATGGAAAAAATACTGGATGAAAAAGAAATCGATGACACTTTTGAAGCTTTCAGAAATCATATCCTGATAGAGTTGTTTTATGTGACAGGCATTCGCCGAGCCGAATTAATCGGACTGAAAGATATAGATGTTGACTTTAGCACGAAGACAATACAAGTGACAGGGAAGCGGAACAAGCAACGTTTGATACCGATCAGCGACAATATGAAGTCATTGCTTGAACAATATATCAACGAAAGGAATAAACAATCAATCGGTCAATCGGGTTACCTGTTTGTGAAAAAAGACGGAGCGCCGTTGTACCCGATGCTGGTTCACCGGATAGTAACCGAAAACCTGGCTCAGATACCGACATTGTCGAAGACCAGTCCGCAT
Organism: Prevotella sp.; assembly: GCA_031260865.1. Lineage (GTDB taxonomy): Bacteria > Bacteroidota > Bacteroidia > Bacteroidales > Dysgonomonadaceae > Dysgonomonas. Next base: position 962 of record JAISKQ010000036.1, on the reverse strand, counting down.
GTTCTCCGACACTCGTTCGCGACAGGAATGTTGAATAACGGGGCGGATATAAACGCGGTAAAAGAACTTTTGGGACATTCAAGCCTTGCGGCTACAGAAATATACACACATACTTCATTTGAAGAATTAAAGAAAATTTATAACAATGCTCATCCAAGGGCATAAAAGTAAAAGGAGGATTAACTATGAATATCGCGATTCAGTCAGTGCATTTTGATGCAACCACTCAATTGAAAGAGTTTATTGAAAGGAAAATATCAAAATTGGATAAGTTTTCAGATCAGATTATAGATGCTGAAGTCATCCTTAAAGTTGTAAAGCCTGAAGTATCGAATAATAAAGAAGCTTCAATAAAGCTAAATATCAAAAACGGAGAACTCTTCGCGAACAAAATAGCGGATACGTTTGAAGAAGCGGTTGTGCAAGGCGTAGAGGCTCTTGAAAAACAGGTGTTTAAAGTTAAAGAAAAAACCAGGGAAAAATAAAACCGGCAATATATAATATTGTATCCGCCACAAAGAATAGATGATTGGTCTATTAAAAGAAAATACAGAAAAAATAAATTCACAAAATGTTGTGATTCTAAAAAATAATCTCTAATTTTGTCGCCGTTTCGCTATGAATAAGCCGGATGGCGGCGAAATTAGAGTGTTATATGCCTCTTTAGCTCAGTTGGCCAGAGCGCGTGATTTGTAATCTCGGGGTCGGCGGTTCGAATCCGTCAAGAGGCTCAAGCTATAGGAAAGAAAAGTTTTGAAAAACCTATGAATCAATAGATTTAACTGTTTCTTCACTTTAATTTCCATGATTTTTGCTTCAATAACTAAATAATCCGCGTTTTATTTAGGATGTTTTTTTGTTGAAGTGAAATTTTGAAATTATAAGCCAATGTAGCTCAGTGGTAGAGCACTTCCTTGGTAAGGAAGAGGTCACGGGTTCAAGTCCCGTCATGGGCTCTTTTG
>JAISKQ010000303.1 GCA_031260865.1 Prevotella sp. | reverse complement strand
GTAAACTTGCAAGTTAGTAAACTTGTAAACTTGAAATCTTGTACACTTAAAACTTATTACTTTCAACTCAAAACTTCCAACTCATCTATATATAGATAATTTTCTTTGAAAAAAATGCACCCAAAAACCATATAAATCCCCTGTTTTGGACTTAAAGAACACGTAATAAGTCTATTCAATTTTTCATTTTTTTGCCGCTTTGCGAAATTTCCCCGTGAGGGTTAGAGGGTTACTGTTGACTGCTTACTGTTTAAGTTGCCTTGTCTCGTGCCGCTAACGGCTAACAGCTAACGCCTTGAACATTGACACATATATTTTTGTAGTTCGTCGCTTTTTGCTTAACTTGCCGAAGTTTTTAAATTATCCCGATGAAACTATTTCTATTAGACGCGTACGCATTAATATACCGTTCGTATTATGCTTTCATAAAGAATCCGAGAGTAAATTCCAAAGGACAGAATACATCTGCTATTTTTGGTTTTGTAAATACGCTGGAGGAACTCCTCCGCAAAGAAAACCCGACGCATATAGCAGTTGCCTTCGATCCTCCGGGCGGTACATTCCGTCACGATGCTTATGAGCAGTACAAAGCGCAACGGCAGGAAACGCCCGAAGATATAAGAGCCGCGGTTCCTATTATAAAAGAAATTATAGCGGCATACAATATAAAAGAATTGGAAGTAGCTCATTATGAAGCCGATGATGTGATAGGGACGATTGCCAAAAAGGCGGAGAAGGAACACATTGATGTGTATATGATGACTCCCGATAAAGATTACGGGCAGCTTACCACCGATCACATTTTTATGTATAAGCCGAAATTCGGAGAAGCGGGATTCGATGTGCTTGACGCGAAGGCGATAATGGAAAAATACGGACTTTCTACCCCTACCCAGATGATTGATTTATTGGGTTTGATGGGTGATGCTTCCGACAATATACCGGGATGTCCCGGCGTTGGACCTAAAACCGCTCAAAAGCTGCTGGACGAATATGGAAGCATAGAGAATCTTCTGGAACATACATCCGATATTAAAGGCGCTTTGAAGACGAAACTGGAAGAAAATAAAGAACAAATTATCTTCTCTAAATTCTTAGCGACTATTAAAATTGATGTGCCGATAGAATTTAATAAAGACGAGTTTGAACGGAAAGAGATTGATGCCGAAAAACTTACCGCTTTATTTGAAAAGATGGAGTTCCGAACATTGATTAACCGGGTTTTGAAGAAAGAGGATGCTTCGCCTCAACCTGTCAGGCAGTCAACCACGCACGAAGCTATTCAGGGGGACTTGTTCGCGGAAATACTTCCGGCAGAAAATGGAAATACGGCCGCTATCAATTATTACGGGTTGCAGGAATTAAAAGATATTCCCCATTCCTATCATTTGGTAAACAATGAAAAGGCTGTTCAGGATTTGATTTCAGTTATATCAAAACAAGAATCATGCTGTTTCGACACCGAAACCACAGGGCTTGACCCTATCTTGAGCGAACTGGTGGGAATGTCGTTCGCCTTTACAGAAGGCGAAGCTTACTATGTGCCTGTTCCCGCCGATTTCGATGAAGCCAAAAAATTGGTGGATAGATTCCTTCCGTTTTTTGAAAATGATAAGATTCTGAAAATAGGGCAAAATATCAAATACGACATTGTTGTTTTGAAGAAATATGGCGTCAATGTTCAGGGAAAACTTTTCGACACGATGATAGCGCATTACCTTATCAATCCGGAATTGAGGCATAATATGGATTATATGGCGGAAACATATCTGAAATACAAGACTATCCATATAGATGAACTGATAGGGGCGAGAGGTAAAAATCAGATGAACATGTGCGATTTGCAGCCCGCTCAGGTATGCGACTATGCTTGTGAAGACGCGGATGTGACATTGAAGTTGAAAGCCATTTTGGAGAAAGCCATTGAAAAGCAGAACGTAAGTAATTTGCTGTACGATATAGAATTACCCCTTATCTACGTGCTGGCGGATATGGAATATGCCGGTACGCGCTTAGACACAGCCGCACTGGGCGAATATTCCAAGGTGCTGACGCGTGAACTGTTGAATATCGAATCGGAAATACATCAACTGGCTAAAGCCGACTTTAACATCAACTCGGCAAAGCAAGTGGGAGAGATATTATTCGATAAACTGAAAATAGTAGATAAACCCAAGAAGACAAAGACAGGGCAGTATGTGACCGGCGAAGAAACGTTGGAAAGTATGAAAGACGCCCATCCTATTGTCGGTAAAATTTTGGAATATAGGGGATTGAAAAAATTGCTGAGCACCTATATCGACGCTCTTCCGTTATTGATTAATCCGAAAGACGGGAAAATACATACGTCATATAACCAGACAGTGACGGCTACAGGGCGTTTAAGTTCCAGCAACCCCAATTTGCAGAATATACCTATCCGCGACGCGCAAGGCAAAGAAATACGCAAGGCGTTTATAGCGGATGAGGGGTGTACGTTCTTCTCGGCGGATTATTCTCAGATAGAGCTTCGTATAATGGCGCACCTGAGCAAAGACCCGGCGATGGTGGAAGCGTTCAACAGCGGCGAGGACATCCATGCCGCCACTGCCGCCAAGATTTTTAAAGTTCCTATCGAGGAAGTGACAAGCGATATGCGCCGCAAAGCGAAGACCGCGAACTTTGGCATTATATATGGTATTTCCGTCTTCGGGCTTGCCGAACGCCTTTCTATTCCACGGGGAGAAGCAAAGGAATTGATTGACGGCTATTTCGATACCTATCCCAAAGTGAAAGAATATATGGATAAAAGTATTTCTGTGGCGCGCGCTAATACTTATGTGGAAACGATCTTCGGGCGCAAACGCTATTTGCCGGATATTAATTCACGTAACGCTACCGTACGTGGCTATGCCGAACGAAATGCGATAAACGCGCCGATACAAGGCAGCGCCGCCGATATTATCAAAGTGGCGATGAACAGGATTTTTGAACGGTTTAGAGACGAAAATATAAAATCAAAGATGGTTCTTCAGGTTCACGACGAATTGAACTTCAATGTCCTCGATGGCGAACTGGACAAGGTTCAACAAATCGTTATCGAAGAAATGGAAAATGCTTACAAGTTGGTTGTTCCGCTTAAAGCCGATTGCGGAAAAGGAAAAAATTGGTTGGAAGCACATTGAGGCGGTAATTGGTAAAAAATGAAGAATTAAGAGTTGAAGGTTGAAAAATTATGTTGTCCTTGCGGGACTTGGCGGTATTATTACGGATATTCATTAAATTCAATATGAATTTTAGTTCTGACTTATTAAATAGAATACATCATAGAGAGAAATACCATTTTTGGATATTTTTCGCAGTCTTGATATTTCTTTCTTTGCTGATGATGTATTTTTATCAGCCGTTGTGTCCCGGACAGGATTTTTTCTTTCATTACAGGCGTTTGCAGGCATTGATGGACGGATTGACGGATAGCCCTTATCTGATTTATCTTGATTATGACGCTATTGACGGCTACGGCTATTTCACCAAAGCCTTCTATCCCGATTTTATACTTATCCCTTTCGCCTTGATAGGGAATCTAACAAGCGCGGCGTTCGCCTATCAGTTTATGATATTCACGATGACGGTTTTGTGCGGCGTATTCACGTACGTTACGGTCAATACCGTCTATAAAAACACTTACGCGGCCGCCATAGGAGCTTTGTTGTTTACATTTGCCGTTTACAGGCTTCTCGATATATATCACCGAGCCGCCATCGGAGAGGCGTTGTCCTTTACCTTTGTTCCTCTTGTTTTTTTAGGTCTGTATCAGGTCATCAAAGGCAATTATAAGAAGTGGTATATCCTTACTATCGGCTTTAGCCTGATGATTTTCACGCATCTTATCTCATCGGTGCTGATGGCTGTGACAATGATGGTATTTGTGCTCATTTATTACAAATCTTTCGTCAAAGAGCCTAAGCGTATCGGATACTTGGTGTTGGCAGGGTTGGCGGCAATCATTATTACAGGCTATTACATCTTTCCAATGATGGAGCAAATGCTTTCCGATACATTCTATTACGAGAGCCGGAATCTTATGTCTAAAGCACAGGATTCGACTTTGGGGCTTCATTGGATTATCTGGGGCATGTTTACCGGAATCATTATACCCGAGCAAGCTCTTATTCCCGGTGTAGGTTTGTCGCTTACATGCGCGATCGCGTTAAGGTTGTTTGTATATGAAAAATCGCCGCGGCTAAAAAGTATCGACAGAGGTGTGATCATTGGTTTATGCTATATTGTAGCCTGTTTGCCAATATTCCCTTGGTCGGTTTTTCCTTTCAGCCTGTTGAATTTTATCCAGTTGCCTTGGCGTTTGCTGGAATTTTCCTGTTTCTTCTTTGCCATAGCGGGCGGTTATTATCTTTCACAACTTTTAAGGACGAATAAACGGCTCTTTGTCGGCGGGATAGTAGTTGTTGCGGCTATCGCTCTTGTTTTCGCGAATGACGCCAAAATGTATCAGAAATACCGTTGCGGACGCGCTATAACACAAGAAGCCGCTATCGGGAATGATTATCATCTGGGAGGTATGGAATATGTGCCCGAAAGAGTTCCTTCTATCGAATACATCCACCAAAGGGGGGATAGTGTAAAAGCCCTGAACGCGGCGGTAAGCATAGACGATTTTAAGAAAGCGGGCGGGGTCACAAGCTTTGATTTAAGAATAAACAATCCGGATAGCCTTGAACTCCCGTTGATTTACTACAAAGGCTATACCGCCAGCCTCAACGGCAAAGAGCTTCCTGTTTCCGAAAGCGAAAACGGATTGGTGCAGGTGGCTGTTGACCGGTCGGGTAGGGTAGAGGCTTACTATAAAGGGACATTCGTGCAGAAAATGGGCTTTTGTATTACGATTATCACTATATTGGGTTTATGTACCTTTATA
>JAISKQ010000330.1 GCA_031260865.1 Prevotella sp. | reverse complement strand
TAAATACCCATTTACATTTCGATCATGTATTCGGAAACAACTTTATCCGCGAGCAATTCCAACTGGACGCGGAGGCGAACAAAGAAGATGAATTTCTCCTTGAACAGTTGCCCGCTCAGTTACGGATGTTCGGATTTACCAGCGAGGATGGCAGAATACCTAAGATCGGCAAATATTTGAATGAGAACGACGTTGTTCACTTCGGCAATCAAAAGCTGATTGTGAGGCATATACCCGGACACTCGCCCGGCAGCATTGTGTTTTACAACCAGGAAGCCGGATGTGTTTTTGTAGGCGACGTACTGTTCAGAGGAAGCGTTGGCCGCACCGACTTAGTCGGAGGCAACCATAAACAATTGATAGACGGTATCAAGGAAAAGCTGATGAAACTGCCGACCGATACCATCGTTTATTCCGGACATGGTCCTTTGACGACCATCGGAGAAGAAGCCAGAAACAATTTTTATTTACAATAAAACGATATAGAAATCTATGGAGACCCGAAAATTTCAACACCGCCACATCGGCATCAATACTGAAGAAGAAAAAAAAATGTTGTCCAAGATAGGCGTTAAATCGCTGGACGAACTGATAGACCAAGCTATACCCGTAAATATAAGATTACAGGAAGGGCTTAATCTGCCCGCGCCTTTGAGCGAACATGAATATGCCGAGGAAATAGCTTTGATGGCATCTAAAAACCGTGTCTGCGCGTCATATATAGGGATGGGATGGTACGACACCATCGCGCCCGCGGCGATCATTCGCAATGTCTTCGAAAACCCAGTATGGTACACATCGTACACCCCTTATCAAACGGAAATTTCGCAAGGACGCCTCGAGGCATTGATGAATTTTCAGACAATGGTAAGCGATTTAACCGCCCTGCCGTTATCGAACTGTTCCCTTTTGGACGAAGCCACCGCTGCCGCGGAATCGGCGACAATGATGTTCGCGCTTCGCGGTCGCGACCAAATAAAGAATAATGTGAACAAATTGTTTGTTGACAAAAACATATTCCCGCAAACCCTCGCCGTCATCAACACCCGCATGGAGCCGCAAGGGATAAAAGTAGTAACGGGCGATTACAGCACGGTTGATCTTACCGACGGTTTCTTCGGCGTTATCATACAATATCCTAACTCTAACGGGAATATCGTTGATTATAAAGAATTTACAGAAAAGGCGCATAACGCGGGCTGCAAAGTAGCCGTTGCCACCGACCTGATGGCGCTTACATTGCTTGTACCTCCGGGAGAATGGGGAGCGGATATAGCTTTCGGCAGCAGCCAGAGATTTGGAATCCCGATGTTCTACGGAGGCCCATCCGCCGCGTTCTTTGCCACAAAAGACGAATATAAACGTAACGTTCCGGGACGTATAATCGGCATCTCGAAAGACGCTTACGGCAAACCGGCTTTCCGTATGGCTTTGCAAACCCGCGAGCAACACATCAAGCGTGAGAAGGCGACTTCAAATATATGTACCGCCCAAGCTTTGCTGGCTACAATGTCAGGCTTCTACGCCGTATATCACGGACCCGAAGGCTTGAAAAATATAGCAACCAAAATCCACTCCTGCACAGCGTTAATCGCCGATGAGCTGAAAGAGTTGGGATACATCCTGCCGAACGAACAATACTTCGACACGCTCAAAATAGGCTTGCCAAGCGGCGTGTCTCAATATGCCGTCCGCGAATACGCCGAAACGCGCGACATTAACCTGCGCTATTATGAAGCCGGAGAAGTGGGTATCAGCATCGATGAAACCATTACCGAATACAAGGCTCATGAGTTGCTGGCGGTATTCTCGCTCGCGGCAGGTCGCCAGGAAGTATTTCTGATAGACGACCTCCCCGAAAAAATGACCATCAAGGATCAATTCCTGCGCGTGAGCAAATACCTCCAACATGAAGTATTCAACTCATACCATACCGAAACCGAATTGATGCGCTATATCAAACGCCTCGACAGGAAAGACATTTCGTTGGCTCACTCCATGATTTCGTTAGGTTCATGCACCATGAAGCTGAACGCCGCCTCCGAACTGATGCCTCTTTCGTTGGGCGGATTCCAAAATATACATCCATTGGCTCCTACATCCCAAACACAGGGATATACCGAACTAATAAATGAACTAAGCGAATATCTCAAGGAAATAACAGGCTTCGCTGGAGTCAGTTTCCAGCCTAATTCGGGCGCGGCGGGAGAATACGCCGGACTGATGACTATCCGTAAATATCAGAAAAGCATCGGACAGGGACACCGCGACATCATATTGATACCCGCGTCCGCCCACGGGACGAATCCCGCGTCCGCTGTTCAGGCGGGATATGAAACGGTGACAATAGACTGCGACAGCCACGGAAACGTGGTGGTAGAAGATTTGCAGGCAAAAGCAGATCAACACAAGGATAAGCTCGCGGGCTTGATGATAACCTATCCGTCCACCCACGGCATTTTCGAAAAGGAGATAAAGGAAATATGCAATATCATACATAAGAATGGCGGACAAGTATATATGGACGGGGCTAATATGAACGCTCAGGTAGGTCTCACCAATCCGGGAACTATCGGCGCCGACTTGTGCCATCTGAACCTGCATAAAACATTCGCTATACCTCACGGAGGTGGCGGTCCGGGCGAAGGTCCTATTTGCGTGGCGGAACATCTGCTCCCATTCCTGCCTCATCACCCTGAAGTGGACGGCAGCACGGTCAACACCGTGGCGGCGGCGCCTTACGGCAGCGCGGGTATATTGCCTATCACATACGGATATATCCGAATGATGGGAAACGAGGGTTTAACCCATGCTACCAAAATCGCCATCCTCAACGCCAACTACCTCGCCGAATGCCTCAAAGATACTTACGGCATCGTTTACAGAGGTACATCGGGACGAGTAGGACACGAATTGATACTCGAATGCCGAAACATAAAAGATATGTCGGGCATTACCGAAACGGATATAGCAAAACGCCTGATGGATTACGGATACCATGCTCCTACCCTCTCGTTCCCTGTACACGGCACATTGATGATAGAGCCTACCGAGAGCGAAAGCCTTGCCGAATTAGACCGCTTCGTTGACACGATGAACCAAATTTGGGAAGAGATAAAAGAGGTGGAGAACGGAACATATACGAAGGAGGATAATGTACTTATCAACGCGCCTCATCCCGAATACGAAATATGCGCCGATGAATGGAAACATGCCTATCCACGCTCCAAAGCCGTTTATCCGCTCGAATTTGTAAAACAAAACAAATTCTGGATCAATGTAGCCCGAGTAGATAACGCGTTCGGAGACAGGAATCTGGTGTCATGCCTTTGCGATATGGGATAAAAACAGGAAAAAAGATCCTTATTATAACAAACACTAAACCAAAAGCTATGAATGTGAAGATTTGTGTTATATCGTTTATTTTGATGCTCAGCGCAGGATTTACGCTAAGCGCTCAAAATAAGAAAGATGTGAAGAACGACAAGGAAACAGTAGTTTTTCAGGTATCTATGACATGTGAAAATTGCAAGAAGCGTATCGAAAAGAATATCGCTTTTGAAAAAGGAGTGACAGATATGAAAGTCGATCTTGATGACAAGACCGTACAAGTTGAATTTAAAAAGAGCCAGACTACGGTTGAAAAACTTCAGGCGGCTATTGAGAAATTAGGTTATGAAGTCACTGTCAAAACCGACAAGAAAGTAGAAGCAAAGAAATGAAAAAGCTATTAACCGCTATTGCGGCTGTTTTCCTGATATACAGCTGTGGAAGCAATTCCCAAAAGAATCAGGAGCCAACATCATCCGAACCTGAGCAGGTAATAGATAACCATAACGCGAAGAGTTCATTGGACTATAAAGGGACTTACTCCGGTAAGATACCTACTGCCAGTGGAGAAGGAATGACCGTCACGATAGAATTGGGAGACAGCGCTTTCGTTAAGAAGACCGAGTATATTGGGAAAAAAGACACTTTTGAAACAAAAGGGAAATATACATGGAATGACCAAGGGAATACCATAACCCTCGAAGGAGATGCAAAAGACTCGCCTAATCAGTATCTTGTGGGTGAAAACTCACTGACACAGTTAGATATGAGCGGAAATAAAATCGCCGGAGATATGGCAGACCTGTATATCTTAAAGAAGCAATAACGAAATACAGGCTATAACTAAAGCGAGGCTGCCTGAAATCGGGCAGCCTCGCTTATTGTTATACAATTAAAAATAAGGTAGTTAGATTAAGGAAGCGGCGGCTTGATAGCTGTCGGCAAGTAATAAGATTCGTTGATCTTATCTTGCGGCACCCAGAATATAGGCTTACCCCATTTATCATCTCCCATTACCTTCGAATACTCGTCAAAATTGTTCGTTCTTTCGGTAGGCGGCAAGGTAAAGCGTTCCAGCATCATGGTTTGATTAATCAGCGTCAGAGATGATGTTATACATGTTATCGGCTCTAACTTCGGATGGCGGGTACGGCGCAGTTCGGCAAACAGCTCATAAGCCCCTGCTAAATTCAGGTGAATATATTTCTGCTGCATCAATATCTCCATTTTACCGTCCACTCCGGCAGCGGCTTCAAACTCGCTCTGAATCTTATTCGCGTAATTGCTGATAACACTCGCGTCAGGTTTAGGCGGAGTCAGAATGGCTTTGGTGGCGTCCGACATCGTTCCTCCATAGTTCGGAGCGGAGTTTACCATATACCAGTAGTCGGTGGAATGTTTCACGGCGTCGTTAATGTGCGCGCCTGCCGTCTTGCCTGTGGACGCGAGGTTCTTCAGGGCTACTTCAGCCAAGAACAGGTCTGTCTCAGCCTGGCTTACCACGCGAATCGGCGCTTCGTTCAAGACGTATGTTATCGGATTGTAATAAGTCCACATACAAGATTTCACCATCACATCCATCTGTTGGCTCGGATATACCACATTTGCGTGGGAAGTGCTGGTGTTGGCATCCAACGGATTGGTCACGTTCCATCTTCTACCACCTACACCTATACCAAGCGTTATACGCTGATAGCGATCTCTCTCCGCGTTCATGGATACACCGTAATATTCAACATTGTTTGTCGTTCCATCCGCTGTAAATCCCATTCCGATTACCGGCAGACGAGGATCGTCTTCGTTGAGGTCATATTTGTCCGCGCCCCGGTTCATACGGGTCATAATCACATCCGGGATAGTCATCTGGTAGTAATTTTCATAGCGACCTCTTTGTATAATACCTCCGGCTGATAAACCAATACGGTTTTCGTTCAGAATAGGACAAGTGTATGTAAAGTCTTCCGTAGGCAGGTTCTTAACCGCTTCTGCGATATATGGTTTCACATAATCTTCCGCCACGCCGGAAATGCGGACACATGCCTTCAGATTCTGCGAGTTGATGTATTGCACCCATTTATTAATATCGCCTTTGAAAAACAAATCCTGTATTCCAAATACATTCTTAGCCCCGGTTGACATCTTACTGTAAATGCCCGGCAATTCATCGGCTATTGCTTTATATTCTTCGATAACAGACTTGTAGATTTCCATAGGATCATCATAGGTTGGAAAGAAAACGCCTTCAGTACCTTTGAAAGCAGTGGAATACGGAATACTGTTGAACAAGTCAACGGTTTGCAAGGCTACAACATCTTTCAGTATCGTGGATAAACGAGCATATATGATAACATCATCTGTTGATTTGCCCAGTTTTTCCAGTTCAGCCACTTCATCCCTGATCAGCCCATAGTTTGACAAGTCGGTATAGAAGCGTGAAAACCGTCCGTAAGTATTTCCATTCGCCGTATATACATATTTATCCAAATCTCCGAAATTATCATCGGCAAAATGGTCGAGAAAACTCGCGGAATACGGAACCAGCGCGGTAACCTGCGGTATTTCGAATATATTATAGCCAAGCAGCCAATACCATTCGCCATAGTCTTCCAACCAGAAACGGGTTTTTTCCATGTGGGTAAACAATCCGGAGATAACCTCATTAGGTTGAGGCGTATATGTTTCCGGATTTTTCCAATAATTGTCCAATTCATCGTTACAGGAGCTCGTCATCAACGAGACAGCTATAAGCAATATATATATCAATTTTTTCATATCAGAAATCTTTTTTATGGTTTAAAAACTTACATTGACTTTGAATCCGTATGTACGGCTTGCCGGATAATTACTGTTTTCGATCCAGCTATTAGTCCCCAACACAGCCTCCGCGTCGATATGCGGAATTGATTTATAGATATAAAACAAATTTCGTGCTGTCAGACCGACTGATAATTTCTGCAAGCGCAATATGGAGGAAATCTTTTTAGCAAAAGTGTAGTTCAAAGACAATTCCCTGAATTTAATATAGTTATTATCTTTAATAAGATCCGGAGACCAATAATTGGAATCATCGCGTCCATAACTTGAATAATAGCTGTACGCGCTGACAATAATATCGTTCGGCGTACCATCGGCTTTTACTCCCGGCAGGATCAGTCCATCGTGACGTTCGCGGGTAGTACCGTCAGCCAGCGTTTCGGTCCATGTCAGACCACCGTGCGCGGTATCGCGGTATTTCAGCGTTTCTTCACTTACTCCGTTCCCCATCAGGTAATAGTTGGTATATGACATTACTTTTCCGCCGTACTTGAAGTCTATTCCCGCCATTACATTCAGCATACCCCAGTTACCCTGAAAGTAGAAGTTGGACGTCAATCCTCCATATACATCCGGATTTATACTGCCTACGCATATCTGATCTTCCGGCTTATCGGAAATCTGATAGAGTCCGGTATTGCTCACAATACGGTTTCCCTTATCATCTTTCACATAGTCCTGCATCCAAAGTTGTCCCATACGTTCACCCTCTTCGGCACGGTTGTAAATACCGCTGGCTGAACTATTAACCTGAGTAATTCCGGGATACAAGTGTATAATTTTATCCCATTGCTTGGCGAGGTTTAACGACAACTCCCAAGTGAAGAAGGAAGTTTTCACAGGCGAACCTTTAATAAAGAATTCAAGTCCTTGGTTATTTATTTCCCCTGCGTTGATACGAATTAAGGTCGAGCCTGTTGTCGATGACAACGGCACTCCCATGATCTGATCGTAGAATGTACTATTATAATAGGCAAAGTCTACTTCGAGACGGTTTTGCGGGAAGAGCCGCAAATTAAACCCTGTTTCAAATTCGCGTTTCCTTTCCGGCTTTAAATCACCCGAAAACAAATCTGCCGGACCGGTTACATCGTTTACATTACCATTCGGTGGATCCAATGTTCCCATCGAATATGCCTTGTAAGCATAATAGCGGCTTGCCGGACGACCGGTATCTGCCCAAGATAGACGAAGTTTTCCGTAATTGATATTCGGAATCTGGAAGCGTTCGGTAAAGTTCCAAATGAGAGAGGCTCCCGGATAAAAATAGGAACGGTTCTGCACAGGCAATGTGGATGTCCAGTCATTTCTTGCCTGAAATTCCAACACATATTCCATATTGTATGAAAGTGTGGCTTGTCCGAATACGCTGTACATTGATTCACCTGATTTTCCATAAGAGGATATATTATTATTCGTACTCGGCCATTCTTTACCATTATCCAGCATCCACCAATCAGGAAATTTAAGACCGCCGTAAGTACCCACGCCTACCGATGTATAATTTTCATTGCGGTACGAAGCCCCGATCATAGCATATACATTCCACGTATCCTTGAACTTTTTGTCGAAAGACAGGAAAGCGTCATAGTTTTGTATCTTATTCCTATCGCGGCTGTAACGGAACAGACCGCCTTCGGTTTGACCGGTATCCGGATCTTTTCTTTCTATTTTATTATTTTTAATGTATTCCGTGTCGGTATAATCCAAACCTCCCTGTAATGTCAGCGTCAGATAAGGCAGCGGAGAGAAAAACGCTTTAGCGGAAGTCACAGAGTGCATACGGTTGTCGCGGTTTCGGTTTTCGTTATTGTTCCACAACATACTGAAGAAACCATCGGCGTCGCCGGCAAAAGCGGACGGCCAGCCCCAACCCGTATCGTCGAGATTCGACAATCCTTTGAGCGCCACCCTGTATCCGTCGGCGTCCTTGTAGCTGTTCATGGCGGTTTCAATATCGTAATCGCGGTTATAAGCGCCGTACGAAATCAACCGTTGCAAGTTCGGACGGCGATTGGTACTCTTTATATTATACAGGTTCTGAACAAATTCGAAGCGCGCGAGCGGCGACACAACCATCTGCCCGTTAAAGCTAAGCGTATTCTTTATCTGCCCCTGATTCGGCATTGTGCCGTCGTAAATATAGTTACTCAGCGAAAGGCGCATATTAGCCTTCTCTGTCCCGCCCTGAACGGCAGCGGAGAAACTTGATGTTGAACCATTCTGGAAAGGAGCCATGTAGTTGTCTTTGTACGCCTCGTATTTGCGTGTCGTGCCATCGAAGAACATGATCGGCGAACCGTCGAATTTAGGTCCGAAACTGAAACGGCTGCTGACTACCCGCCGGATAGTTTGAGCGTTGTCGGCGTAACTCATACTGTATTCGTTTGTACCCGAGCCGAATTCGTTCTGGAATTTAATCAATTGATAAGGCACTTCCGTTTCCAGTCCATAAGATAATTGCACGCCCAAGCCGCGCGTTCCCGCACCGTTTTTTGTGGTAATCAACACAACGCCGTTGGCGCCCCGGCTACCATACAAAACGGAAGCTTTCGCCCCTTTCAGTATTTCCATGGATTCGATGTCTTCCGAATTGATGTCATTAACCGCCGAACCGTAGTCGAAGGAGTTCAACGGGTCGTAACCGCGTGAAGCCATGCTCGATTCCGTATCGTAGATAGGCACGCCGTCCACAACAAATAAAGGACGCGTTCCCGACGATGAATCCAATCCTTGCGATCCGCGAACATTTACCTTTATTCCTCCCATAGGACCGGCTGCCGTCGCCTGTATCCCTACTCCTGCCGCTTTCCCGTAAAGGGCTGTCAACGGATTGATAGGAACACCCGCCTTTATCAGGTCTTCGCCTCGAACTGAGCTGATAGCATACCCCAAAGCGCGGGTATCATGTTTAATACCTAAGGCTGTAACGACCACTTCGTCCAATGATGTCACATCAGTCTCCAATACAATATCAAGGGATGCCTGCCCTGTATATTTTACTTCTTTAACTACATAACCTATACTGGATATAACAATTGTGGCATTATCCGGTACATTGTTCAACGTAAACTTACCATCCACATCAGTCATTACACCGGTTGCCGTCCCTTTAATAGACACAGTAGCCCCAATAACCGGACCTCCGGCATCATTTACCGTCCCTGTCAATTTTTTTTGCTGTTGCACATCTTCTACCCCGTATGTGTAGCCTGATGCAAACATAATACCACTCGTGCAAAACGCCATTATAGCCAATACACAACAGAGTCTTTTTTTAATCTCATGCATAATTGATAGAATTTAAGGGTTAAACTTATAGTTTAATAGTATCTACACTCTAAATCAGAATTTTAGATTTTCTAAATCCGAATACATAGTTCATTATTTTGCACAAAAAAACGTACTCTTCAGATCTCCGATCCGAAAAGCACGTACATGCCAAAACCCCTGAATAACAATAAATCCGGGGTATATCTTTTTTACAAAAATAAATTTTAAGCCATTTCTCTCTCTCTCTCTCTCTCTCTCTCTCTCTCTCTCTCTAAATTATTATCACATAAAAACAAATTTAGAATGTTAAATTCCAACTGTTTTTTATAAAAATAATGTGATAATATTTTTGTCATACCTTAGATTTTAAAAATAATCAATATCTCAATGGTAAGATATTAGCGCAATATTTAAAGTTAATGTATTTTCACAAATATATGTATTAATTCCATATAAAACAAACAAATGTAAACAAAAATAAATAAAAGTTATAACTTATAGTATTCCCACATCATAAAAAAACTCGCTAATATATCATATATCAGCGAGTTTCGTGTATTACTTGTTGTCTCATTAGGATTCGAACCTAAACTGGCAGAGCCAGAATCTGCAGTGCTACCATTACACAATGAGACAGTATTACTTTTGCGAGTACAAAAGTAATAATAATTTTATTTCGCAA
>JAISKQ010000297.1 GCA_031260865.1 Prevotella sp. | reverse complement strand
TTTCCTTTGAAAACTCTATCGTCATCGTCATCATCCTGACTATCAGATAACTGTTTCTCCATTTCATCATCCATTGGGTCTTCTGTTTCAGCAAGCAGAGCATCGTAAGTCATGCCTGCATTCCGAAGTATCATCTTGATAGAATTATAGTTAGCTGTTCTATTATCTTTTAAAACAGCCAAAACAAAATGTACTGCCTCTACAGTCTTACTTCTTTGTTCTTTGGAAATCAAATAAGCATGTCGAAGTGTATTTTCTGTTTGTATATTGTATTTTAAATCAATAGGTTCCTCTTCATTTTCCCAATCTATAGCTTCTAATATTTCTTCCAATTTTTTTTGCAAGCCCTCTGTTTCTATCTTAAAAACAGCTAAATAATCTTTCATTTCCGTTGCTTCCGGATACTTGAGTACCCCAAGCATAACATGTTCAATACCGATATAAGGAGCATGATATTGACCGGCAGCTTTTTTGGCCTCAATCAATGCAAACTGCATCTCTTTTGAATAATTAATATCCATATAAATATATAATTTGATTATTGTAAAACGAAAAAGAAAAGGAATTGTTTAATATGTAATAGTTAAAACTTAATTCAACAGACTTTATATTGTATTTGAATAGTACTAAAGGGATGTTATTATATGCTTTTCAGCAAATTTAAGACACTGCCTTTTTATAATATTCCTTTATCTTATCATCCGTTTTCTGTAATAAACACAGATAGATTTTGACTAAACTGTTCATATAAATAATATTTTTTGCAAAGAATACAAAAATATTTCAAATATTACTTGGTTATCTTGAATGCAATATCCAATGGGATAAGGATTATCGGATACAATCTTTTTTGAGATTTGTGAGTCAATTATATTTTCGTATCTTTCTCCTATAAATTTTATTCCCCGCCGTAGGCGGGGAATAACTCATTTCTATTGGTTTGTGTGTATTTTGGAAAATTCATGTATCTTTGCACCGATTATATTTAATTCAATATATCCATTAAAACGTCAAAATTATGTTACTATCTGTCATTGTTCCCTGTTATAACGAAGAAGCAGTTATTGGCGAAACCTATAGACGTTTAAAATCTGTTTTTGAAATCGAACAGTTTTCATACGAACTTATCTTCATTAACGACGGTAGTACAGATAAAACCCTTGCTTTATTGAAAGTTCTGTCTGAAGAAGATAAAACAGTGAAGATATTAAATTTTTCCCGTAATTTTGGGCATCAGTGTGCCGTAACAGCAGGATTGAATCACTGTATCGGTGATATAGCTGTGATTATTGACTCCGATTTGCAAGATCCTCCGGAAGTTATTCCCAATATGCTGAATCTAATGCACACCGAACAAGCCGACGTAGTTTATGGAGTAAGGAAAAAACGAGAAGGAGAAAGTTGGTTTAAGCTCTTTACGGCGAAGATATTTTATCGGTTGCTGAACAAACTCTCGGATGTTAAATTTCCTGTAGATACCGGTGATTTTAGACTTGTCAATAGAAAAGTGATTAATCAGTTTAACAGTCTGGAAGAGAAAAATAAATACATTCGAGGCTTAATCAGTTGGATGGGTTTCAAGCAGCTCCCCTTTTATTATGAAAGAGAGGCTCGTTTTGCAGGTGAAACCAAATATCCCTTGAAAAAAATGCTCAAATTTGCCATGATTGGATTGTTCTATTTTTCTAAAAAACCGCTGAATATTGCCACATCTTTGGGCTTTTTCAGCGTTTTATTGGGATTGTTATACCTATTATGGATATTCATTTCCTTGATATTTTCATTAGGACATACAGTGTCAGGGTGGACTTCTACCGTCGTGATCATCGTCTTTTTCGGTGGCGTGCAACTGCTTACTATCGGAATATTAGGCAAATATATAGGCAATCTGTTTGATGAAGCAAAAAACAGACCGGAATATATTATTGATAATAAGGTTAATTTCTAAGAATTATAGTAATTATTTTTAATAGGTAAAAATGAAATTTTTTTTTAACACACAGAAAAAAAATCCCCTCTTTTGGATCTACGCTGGCATTATGTTCTTGTTACTGTTCTTATTGCCCTTTTTGGCTAAAGATGCCGGTATGAGCGGAGATGAAGATTTTCAGTATAAACATGCCGAATCGGTGCTTAACTATTACCAAACTTTTGGTAAGGATACCACTGCAATAGCTTATCGCCCGGAATGGAATTTACCGCAATACGGACAGGTAGTAGACAATTTTGCGTCTCTGCTTGCTCGCGTTTTCCATATTGAAGATGTAATGCTTGTGCGTCATTTAGTAAATTCTTTATGCGGATGGATTATTATTTTATTGGTGGGACTTATTTGCTTTAGGATCAGTAAAAAATGGCTTGCAGCGATTATAGGTTCGGCACTTATGTTGCTTTCGCCTCGCTTTTTAGGACATTCATTTAATGATATAAAGGATGTCTCGTTTGCTATGTTCATGATTATGGGCATCTATTATATGATTGTCTATTTTCAAACATTTCCCAAGGTTAAGAAGAGCACTATTGCGATGCTCACCGTTTCGATAGGTCTTGCTATCGCAGTACGTGTGGGAGGGCTACTGCTCATTCCATTTTTTGGACTTTTTTGTATAGTCTATTTTATTGCGAATTACTCTTTTAAAGGTTTTTTTATTAGATCAAAAGCTAAATATTTCGGAAATATGATTGTGCACGGCTTTGTTATCTTATTAGGTGGATATGTTTTAGCCCTACTACTTTGGCCTTATGCTTTGGTAAGTCCGATAGGACATGTAAAAGAGACTTTTAATGCTATGGCAAACTTTGGAACGGCTATTCGGCAACTATTTGAAGGATCATTGATGTGGTCCGATTCGTTACCATGGTATTACACCCCGAAATATATTTTCATGACCGTTCCCATAGCCGTAATTACAGGCTGGCTACTTTACTCTTTTGTTGGAGGTTGGAAAAAAGAGAACTGTTTTTTTACCTTTATCCTCTTTTTTGCTTTTCTCTTTCCCGTATTTTGGCTGGTTTATACCCATGCCAACGTCTATGGTGGCTGGCGTCACGCCATGTTCGCCTATCCACCTATGGTGGCAGCTGCGGGGCTGGGATTTAATGCCCTGATAGACTTTGTTAAATTACAAATTACGAATTATACATTACGAAAAAATCCTGATTTTCAACTTTCAACTTTCAATTTTCAATTCATTAAAATTCCGTACTATCTTGTGGTAGCTTTACCCTTCTTTTTACTCATTCTTCCTGCTTTACACGTTATCCGTAACCACCCGTATGAATATGTATATTTTAACGAATTGGCTGGTGGCGTGAAAAATGCTTACGGCAATTATGAAATGGATTACTATTTCCATTCTACTCGCGAGGCTACCGAATGGGTGATTAAAAATGCTCAACTTAGCGGTTTGGAGACAGGAAAGAAAATAAAAGTGGGAACATGGCATACGGCTTCCGTAAATTATTTTCTCCGTCATGATACGGCTCGGTTTCAGCCTACTTTCATTCGTTGGTACGAACGAGGAAATAACGATTGGGACTATGCTATTTTCGTAATTACCGGCATGGCACCTGAACAGATTAAAAGTGAACAGTTTCCACCTAAAAATACAATACATACTATCGAAGTGGATGGAAAACCCATTTGTGTAATCCTCAAAAGAGACGATAAATCGGACTTAAAAGGATTCCAATATAAACAGAAAAATAGTAGAGATACAGCAGAATATGAACTTGTCAAAGCTCTCACTCACGATCCCTACAACGATGCCGCCCTCATGAACCTCATTGAATTATATTTGCAAACCGGACATTCTGACAGTGCTAAAATTTTGATTGATAGAGGACTAACATATATTCCTAATAATGAAACATTGCTTTATTTTTCGGCATACTATCATTTAGGAAAACAAGAAATAGATCAGGCAATTGAAAATTGTGAGACAATTATCCGCAATAATTTCAAATTTAGAGGCGCTTATCATCTGCTTACTAGTATATATATTCAAAAACAGGATATAAAGTCTGCGGAAAAAACGCTGATCCGTTTGATAGATGCTGACCAAATGGACGAACAAGGAATGAGACAACTCGTTGCTATCTACCAGTCGCAAGGCATGAATGACCGCTCTGCTTATAAAAAACTGTATCGTGTTATTTCAAAAAGTTTGGAAAAGCGAGGAAAAAAGAAAGAAGCAAAAGAATATGCCGATTTGGCAAAACGAGTGTAATATATTTACCGTTCTTTTAAACCGATTTTATCTTTTTTAAGATTCAAAAGATGTCTTTAATTCATTTAAAAAAGCTCTTTAAAGGACTTAAAAATCGGAAAATTTGTTTTTCCGTCAATTTATCATATTGATTTACATATTGTTATAAAAAAAGAAAAAAAAATAATCAGGGATAGTATAATTTGAAAAGAAAAAGATGTATTTTTGCAGTCCCAAAAACGGATGATAGTACGCAGAGTAGAGGAGAGTTTTTAGGAAGTACATTGAAATGATGAAAAGAAGTAGCAAATGGCTTAAAAAAATGCTTTTGAAATTTTTTTGAGAACGCAAGCGATAAAGTCGGGAACAGACAAAACAGAATGAAAGAATTGAAAAAAAAGAGATTAAGATGTAAATTTTAAATTCAATTTTTCAGTTTAAAATTCAAAAGAAAAGAAATTAAATAGGATGGAGAGTTTGATCCTGGCTCAGGATGAACGCTGGCGGCAGGCTTAATACATGCAAGTCGAACGGTAACATGATGTAGCAATACATTGATGACGAGTGGCGCACGGGTGCGTAACGCGTATGCAACCTACCTGTAACCGGGACATAACGTTGAGAAATCGGCGCTAATATTCCATAGCTATATAAAGAGGCATCTTTTTGTATATAAAGATTTATTGGTTATAGATGGGCATGCGTATCATTAGATAGTTGGCGGGGTAACGGCTCACCAAGTCGACGATGATTAGGGGTTCTGAGAGGAAGGTCCCCCACACTGGAACTGAGACACGGTCCAGACTCCTACGGGAGGCAGCAGTAGGGAATATTGGGCAATGGAGGCAACTCTGACCCAGCCATGCCGCGTGAAGGAAGACGGTCCTATGGATTGTAAACTTCTTTTATTATAGAGTAAACTCGGGGACGAGTCCCCGATTGAGAGTATATGATGAATAAGCATCGGCTAACTCCGTGCCAGCAGCCGCGGTAATACGGAGGATGCAAGCGTTATCCGGATTTATTGGGTTTAAAGGGTGCGCAGGCGGATTGCTAAGTCGATGGTGAAATACCTCTGCTTAACAGAGGAATTGCCAACGATACTGGCAGACTAGAGTGTAAGAGGTGTAAGTGGAATGTGATGTGTAGCGGTGAAATGCTTAGATATGTCACAGAACGCCGATCGTGAAGACAGCTTACAAATTTACAACTGACGCTCATGCACGAAAGCGTGGGGATCAAACAGGATTAGATACCCTGGTAGTCCACGCTGTAAACGATGTTCACTCGTTGTCGGATGGTAACATTCGGTGGCTAAGCGAAAGCGATAAGTGAACCACCTGGGGAGTACGATCGCAAGGTTGAAACTCAAAGGAATTGACGGGGGCCCGCACAAGCGGAGGAGCATGTGGTTTAATTCGATGATACGCGAGGAACCTTACCCGGGCTTGAACGTAATACTGATAACAAGGAAACTTGTTAGCCTACGGGAGTATTGCGAGGTGCTGCATGGTTGTCGTCAGCTCGTGCCGTGAGGTGTTAGGTTAAGTCCTGCAACGAGCGCAACCCTTACCCTTAGTTGCCAGCATGTAAAGATGGGGACTCTATGGGAACTGCCTACGCAAGTAGAGAGGAAGGTGGGGATGACGTCAAATCAGCACGGCCCTTATGTTCGGGGCTACACACGTGCTACAATGGCATGTACAGAGGGCAGCAAATACGCAAGTATGAGCCAATCCTCAAAACATGTCTCAGTTCGGATTGGAGTCTGTAACTCGACTCTATGAAGTTGGATTCGCTAGTAATCGCGCATCAGCCATGGCGCGGTGAATACGTTCCCGGGCCTTGTACACACCGCCCGTCAAGCCATGGAAGCTGGTGGTACCTAAAGTCCGTACCCGAAAGGAGCGGCCTAGGGTAAAACTGGTAACTGGGGCTAAGTCGTAACAAGGTAGCCGTACCGGAAGGTGTGGCTGGAATACCTCCTTTCTGGAGACGACTTTATCTTTTTCTTGCATCCGTTTGCTACTCATCATTTTCAATAATCATAGTC
>JAISKQ010000280.1 GCA_031260865.1 Prevotella sp. | reverse complement strand
ATAATAACCATCAGCACCAATTCGAGGGAGATGAGGAACAATCCGACACTCATGCCGGCCTTCATCGGTATATTAACGACATCCAGCGGACGTCCTTTTAGCGAAGAAAAGGCGGTACGTGCATTGGCGTAAGTATTTACCCGGATGCCGTACCACGCGACAGTATAAGAGCCTGCCATCCCGATAATGGAGAATAACAGGACTTGTAACACAACGCCGACAGACTGACCAATCAATCCAAAGAAGTAAATGCACAGCACGATGGCAATCAGCGCGAATAACATCAGCAGGAATTTACCTTGCTGAATCAAGTATGTACGGCAGGTTGTGTAAATAGTCGAAGCGACTTTTTGCATAGATTCATGTACAGGCAGTTTCTTTACCTGACTAAAGAGGAGCAAACTGAAACCCAAGGTTCCAGCGATGATCAGAGCGCCGTAAAATAAAAAATCCCATGAAGAAACCACTGTTCCAAAGAGATGGAACGTACCCTTATGGAGATCCGGAATAGCTAAGTCTGCTTCACTGGCACGCGAGGTTAAACCTGTACCCAAAAGCAGACCAATCAGTAGGCCAATACTTTTAATTTTTTTCATGTTAATAAATAGTATTTAAGATAGACAATAGCAAACATACTCTTCGCTAAGAGAACCGGTTGAAACCATGTTTGCACATCATTTTTTGCTTGAAACAAAATTGTCTAAAATTACAAAAACCAAATGCTTTTTCCTTCTTTTTTCTCCTCTTTCTTTCACCTGTAAAATGGATTTAAGTAAATATAACAGTGAATATTTACAGGTGTTAATTTAACATAATCGACTTGGTTTTGGAAGGGCGCGCGTGATTTATATGTTAAATGAGAGAGGTGTCTTTTTGGGGGGGGTGGATGG
This sequence comes from Prevotella sp., assembly GCA_031260865.1. Lineage (GTDB taxonomy): Bacteria > Bacteroidota > Bacteroidia > Bacteroidales > Dysgonomonadaceae > Dysgonomonas. The sequence goes on along the minus strand of JAISKQ010000280.1, from coordinate 4,071 downwards.
ATATTAATGGTAAGACGTCAAATTTATTATAAGAATAATTCGCGGGGAGAGTAAGCTGTAATCTTAGTATTGGGCAACTTGCTGCCTGCCTCGATGACTTTCTTTATAAATTCGTTACAATCGTCCTCACTCATTATTTTTTTTGTGTACGCTTGCCACAAAAAATCCATTGTTGTGACATAGGTAATCTCATTCTCGCGGCAATAAGCGGCAATATCCCGTAAGTTACTGCTTGCTATCACGTCCTTATTATATTTGCAATATATCAAACAAGCGCTTTCTCCTTTTCCCTTGTTGTTGGTAAGCTCGAAATATTCTTTCTTCATCATTCCTTCAGGATTCCATTCTTCAACTTTCAGATTTTTTAAATGGCGTAAGTGATTGTCTATCGCGACACGCGTATCGCTGTGTTTTCGTACTTCGTTAAGTACTACATCTAAAATAATATGTTCGTAGCCGGAAAATATGGTGTGAAGTTTACTTAAATAACCTCCTCTCAAAAAATGGATAATAACATCAGCATCTATGACAATCTTTGTTTTAGACATGTTCTATATCGGTTAAATCGATTCCAATATCAGACATCAATTCCCGATAGTGTCCTTCTGATATTTTTTCTTCATCATAGCATTTTTTAGCCTTTATTCCATAATCACCTATGACAAGTCCTTCATTTCCACTTTCGTATAGTGAAGTGTCGTATCCGTTCATCAAAGCTGTTGAGCGAATGTTTTTTTTGCTGTATTCTTCGTATTGGTTCTTGTCGAGCAATTTTAAATCTTTCAATCTTATCAACAAAGCGGCGTGTGAAACCGAAAATAGCCTTTCTAATATCAAGATTGTCGATATAGATATTTTTTTTTCTCTCAATTCATTTTCAGGTATATTTGTTTTTAGTCCTAATTCGGGCATCAAGAGATTAGACGCGAAACAATCGGCTTTTTTTTCAATAAGGTCTTTCGTTAGAGTTCCTGGATTGCAGAAATGAAGGTTAAATTCCTTTTGAATGAAAAGGTGATACAATTCGTGTGCAATTGTAAAATGTTGTCTGCCTACTGAATGTCTTGAATTTATTAGTATAAATTTGTCATCGCCTTGCTTTAGGCACATTCCCGAAAAATCATCCGACAGATTTTTATAAACAGTTAATACATTCAGCCGTAGCAACAAATTATTGCAATTTATAGGTTCATAATTGTTTATGTGATGTTCAGCTCTGAATTTAACTGCCTGGACTTCTATTTCGTTACTGTAATTAGGCATTGCTTAGTCTCCCTATTTTCAAATAATTTTTGACTATTTTCTTGAAATCAGCAATTCCTTTTAGGTCTTTATCACTAAGATTATCTGTGCGAAAAGCACAAACTAATTCAGTGTTAATTTTTTGTTCGTCTTCCTCATAGAGTAATATTGGTGCTATACCATATAAATCGCTGACCCTTTCTTCCAGATTATATGGCATTTCGCGACAACCTGCTTCGTAGTTGGCGTACGCGCTTCTGTCTATTCCAAGAAAGGATGCTACTTTTTCTTGTGTCAGACCTGATGATTCGCGAAATTTTTTTAAGTTTTTGCTTACAATATTTTTCATAAGTTCATGCGTTGCGAGGTATAGTTATCGTTGCAAAATTAAGATATTTATTTTATATTTCTATATTTTGCAACGATATTTAATATGTTTATAAACACTTATTTCCCCTTTATCACCTTAATTTTTCTCCTCAAATACTTAACTCCCATATACCCGATCGCTAATAATAGCAATATTCTGCCACACCATAATTGGAACGATTGGAGGCTTGTCAGCCGGTTCACTTCTTTGGTCTCCACCACCGGGTAAGGCACGCGGATGGTGTCCGACCGGAAGATGGAATCGCGTATCAGTTTGTCGCGGTACAGGTACTTGTATTTCTCCAACCGCACGGTGTCGCCTTTTATCAGCACAAACACCGAATCGTACAGACGGACGGAATCGCGCGACACCTTGTCTTTGTATTCCGTTTTCACGGTCTCCACAGGCACATACACCGTATGCGTCTTACAGCTCGTCAGAAGCAGGAAGCAAAAAGTAATGAGTAGTATGCCCCCCTTTGTCCCCCCAAGGGGGGGATAAAAGCTGACGCGGCTTTTCGTCGCTTCGCGTATCCCCCCTCGGGGGGATATAGGGGGGCGTATTCCCCCCTTGGGGGGACAAAGGGGGGCTAACTTGTAACTATTCTTCATTGTCCATTGAATTTAAAGTCGTTAATTCTGTTTATCCATCCTTGTCGGAATTTCTTATTTGCCGGGCGGGATTTTATTATTCGTTCGATAAAGGCGAAACGTTCCTGTTTCAGCTTATCGAATAATTCCTGTTGATACGGGTAATTATTCACAGCCGACAGGGTTTTATCCCCAACGATGCCGTCAACAGTAACTCCCAATATCTTTTGAGGCAGCTTGATGCCGTAACCGCCCGAAGCCCACACCCAATCCACAAGAATGTTCGCCACGGATTGATTCGGAATCTCATCCGCCAGCCATTTGTCCCAGTACAGCGATTTGAGAATATCCGTCCATTCGGCATCGGATATGTTTTTCAAGTCATTTATTGAGGGCTTTGGGTGTCCTTTTCGCTTCCGATAACTCGTAAGAGTGACGAAAGTAACACCTTTGTTCGTCGCTCCGCCGGCGTCGTCGGGGTCATTCACATAGCCGCCTTCCCATTTCAGGATAAAGGGGACTAATTTGTTTATATCTGCCATTTGGGTAATAAGTTATGAGTTATGAGTAGTAAGTAGATAGTTACGAGTTACAAGTTACGAGTTACAAGTGGCGCAAGCGATGATAAAAAGTAATAAGTAATAAGTTGTGAGTAGTAAGTAGATAGTTACGAGTTACAAGTTACGTGTGGCGCAAGCAACGATAAAAAGTCACAAGTTTAATATTCTGATTTTAAGGTGCTTATTGCTTGCTGCTCATAACTTATTACTTTGAGTTCATTACTCGCGTTCATTGTTTAGAAAAGTATTCCCTTAAATATTTAATTTTTTCCACAAATTTTACCGACAACACCCAGTAGAGGAATGCCACCACCTGATTTTTCGGTTGGATAGCTTTCCAGTTACGAAGGATATTAACGCCATAAAAATAGATGACTACCCAAGTAATCCACGAAGTGAAATCCACTACCGAATCATCGGGCAGGTGCATCTTCTTCCCTATTCCGAACGATAGGAATAATAACAACATAAATCCCACCACGTGCCAAATGGATTGGAACGCTTTCTTCAGGCTGAAATCACTACCCTGAATCATATCGGAAAGCAACCCGTAAAGGAAGTTTAGAATGAAGAGGATAAATATAATCAGCAGGAAATCGTGTATCGGCTGAAAAAAGTTGGTGAACATCGTTAACAGGAATATCCATAAGCCCTTTAATAAACCGATGGCAATATCGGCTATCCAATCTGTAATTCGTACTATTCTGTGCATATCTGTTTTATTTATAAATGTTTATATAAACATTCCGTAATTCGCTCCTGCTTCTTCGGTATTTATCAGCACGGATTTTATTTCTTCTTTTACTGCTGATGCCGCTTCCGTCTTGCTTATAATTACAGATTTAATTTGTTGAACATCTTCGTCTTTTATTGCTGCGTGTTCAAACAATACAGCATCTATCTTCGCCTCTGTCGTTGTGCCTTCGGGCGGCAAACCATTATCAAAATCTGTCATTTTTTTTAGTTACAAGTTACAAGAAGGTAATAAGTAATAAGTTAAAAGTTAAAAGTTCAAAGTTAAAAGTTCAAAGTTCAAAGTACTTATTACTTAAAACTTATTACTCATCACTCATCACTTTTCTTACATCGGATTCAACGTCGTAATCACTAATCTTAATTGCATATACGTCCCTTTGACCGGATACGCGGGTTCAAGAATGCCGCTTATACCAAGTATGGAGTTATAGAAATCGGGATGTCCCGAAGTGATGTAATTGCCTTCGCCATCCGTTTGCATCTCGTTTTCCAATCCGTTGTTATGCTTCATCAGGCAACGCAGGTCATCAGGCAACACGTCAAACCATTTAGG
>JAISKQ010000182.1 GCA_031260865.1 Prevotella sp. | reverse complement strand
GAATATTTCTTCATCCTGAATATCTATGATTTTTGTCTTTTTGCCTTCGGCTATCATCCTGAACGGATCGGTGGAATTATCCACCAACAGCCAATAGTCGGCAATGGGTATAAACAAAGAGAACAGGTTTTTCATACCGGCAAAGTAACGTCTTATCACGACTTCATCGGGTACATGATGCCCTCCAAAACGGACACGCTGCTCCACTCTCCGTATCGCTAATTCGGGGGATTCGAGCCAGAAATAAATGAGTGTGACAAAATAACCCTCCGCCTGCGCCCTTCTAATAAAATTCACATAGGATTTTGTAGCTAAAGTAGTCTCTATGGCAAAATCTTCCTGCATACGCATCATTTCGTTCATGCGCATCAACATCAGGCGTCCGGCGTCAATAGCCACCTTTTCGGGTTGAAAAGGGGAAAGTCCTTTCGCTATCTCATCCGCGTTGATAAACTCTTTACAGTCCAGCATTTCGGGAAACATAGCGTATGACGCGGTTGTTTTTCCCGCGCCATTACAGCCTGATATGACATAGAGATTCGGCATCTAAATTATCTTCTCTTTTTTAAGTATTTGCTGACATTTTCTTCGATGCGTTCAGCAACATCACTGGCATCCGCTTTTATAAATTTATCGCCAACTATCTTTTCATACAATTCAATGTATCGTTCCGATACGCTATTGCAATAGGTTTCGTCCATTTCAGGTATTTGTTGTCCTTCTTTTCCCTGAAAACCGTTTTCCATCAACCATTTGCGGACAAATTCCTTGGATAGCTGCCTTTGCTCTTCTCCCTTGTTAAATAAATCCTGATAAGTATCGGCATAAAAATAGCGGGAAGAATCCGGAGTATGAATTTCATCAATCAGGTAGATCCTACCATCTTTCTTGCCAAATTCATATTTTGTATCCACAAGAATCAGGTTCTTCTGCGCCGCCATGTCGGTGCCACGTTGAAACAGAGCATAAGTATATTTCTCTAATTGTTCATATTCTTCTCTGCTAACCAATCCTTGCGCGATGATTTCTTCTTTCGATATATTTTCATCGTGTCCTTCATCGGCTTTTGTAGTTGGAGTGATGATAGGTGTCGGAAATTTCTGGTTTTCCTTCATCCCGTCGGGAAGCGGCACACCACAAAGAGTTCTGGCTCCGGCTTTATATTCGCGCCACGCGCTACCGGTCAGATACCCGCGTATTACCATCTCCACCTTATATGGCTCGCAACGTAATCCGGCGGTTACCATCGGGTCGGGGGTCGCTAACTTCCAATTTGGAACAATATCGGCTGTCGCGTCCAGAAATTTAGCCGCTATTTGATTCAACACCTGCCCTTTATAAGGAATCCCCTGAGGCAGTATAACATCAAAAGCGGATATACGATCTGTCGCTATCATCACCAGCAAATCATTACCTATGGAATATACATCCCTTACCTTACCATGATAGACATTGGTCTGACCAGTAAAATCAAAATCTGTTCTAACTAAAGTATTCTTCATTTGTTATCTTAATATTTTATTTACCCCTTATAATAGCATAAAAGTCAAGGTCAAAGTTAATGGAAGTATGTAAAAAAAACAACGGACTGGTCATAAATAATTCTTTTTTGACTCTATGGTGTTAAAATTAGACCTTTTTAGTAGTCCGTATTTATCTCAGAATAACAGAAATCCCGAAATCAATCCATTTATGAATCAACTTCGGGACTTCATCTTATTGAAATCCAATTATTTTTTATCCTGCTTATTTTTGTCTGTTAAAAGCTATTTTTGCCGTAGTCTTCGTAGCATTAAAGTTTACAGGATCACCTATACCTATTGCTATTAAGTCATTTAATTGCAAATCATTAATGTCTTCGGTATAATTTTCTTCAAAAATAAGGGTTCCATTTACAATTGAGACATTAAATATATCATATTCATCTTCATGCCCATAAAGTAAGGTTAATTTTCCATCCTTAAATGTATAATCACCTGAATAGTGATAAGATGCTAATGCATCATCAAAAGAGAAAGTTCCATCATCTGAGAACGTGTAAACATTACCACTGAAATCATCTTTAGCCAAATTCACTAGATATGATGTAATCTTTCCGTCATTAGCAGTGTTGTTTGTTTTAATTTCTCCGGCTGTAACTTCTTTGAATTTCCATGTGCCTACAATAGAATTGTTTACCTTGTCATCATCATCGCTGGAACAAGATATAATAAATACAGGTAATGCTATTACCATAAAGACGAATAATAAATTTTTAAATTTCATTTTTGTTTGTTTTGTTTGTTAGTTCGTTAATTTGTTGTTGTCTAAATAATTGGATTCTATTATTGTTTCTTTGCTTACCTTTATTTTTTTTAAGTATATATCGCTATTCTACTTTTTTCATAGAAAAAACCGGCGATTATTCCGGTTTCTTCTCTAATGTTAATTTCTTTTCTCTCCTGTCTTCTTTCTCGTATGCTTCCACAATACGTTGCACCAACTTGTGACGAACAATATCCGCTTTGTCAAATTCGATATACCCGATGCCTTTTACTCCTTTCAGTACGCGTAAGGCATGTTTCAAGCCCGACAATTGGGACGTAGGCAAGTCTATTTGCGTAATATCACCCGTAATAATCATCTTGGCATTCATTCCCAGACGGGTGAGGAACATCTTTATCTGTTGTGTAGTCGTATTCTGCGCTTCATCCAGAATGATTACAGCGTCGTTCAGTGTGCGTCCGCGCATAAAAGCGAGGGGAGCTATCTGTATTGTTTTGTTCTCAATATAGTCTTTCAGTTTTGCCGGAGCTATCATATCTTCCAAAGCATCATACAATGGTTGCAGATAGGGGTCTATCTTTTCTTTCATGTCGCCCGGCAAAAATCCGAGCTTTTCTCCTGCTTCCACAGCCGGACGACTAAGGATAATCTTTTTGACCTCTTTGTTCTTCAACGCTTTCACAGCTAAAGCGATAGCCGTATAAGTCTTTCCCGATCCGGCGGGACCGATACCGAAAACCATATCATTTTTATAGAAGCTCTCCACAAAATTCTGTTGGTTTGGCGTGCGGGCGAAAATCGGTTTGCCGTTTACTCCGTAAATAATCAGGTTATCTTGTTTTATTACATTAGGAGAGTTTCCCTTTACAATGTCAATGATGTCCTCCTGAGTCAGTTTATTCCTGTCGACGGAAAATTTTTCAAGTTCCCTTATCTTTTCATCAAATAAAGGCACGTCGTCTTCGTTTCCCGTTACTTTTATGGCATTCCCGCGCGCCACGATACGGAGCTTGGGAAAGAGGGTTTTCAGTAATTGTATATTGGCATTGTTTATCCCGAAAAACACAACGGGATCAATATGTTCTAAAATAATTATTTGTTCTATCATTCAGTTAAAAATCAACAACGTGTCATACAGTTTTAATTTGGTTATCCCGATTGTGTAATGGTTTTGGTAATGGTTAGCAAAGATAATGATATTCATAGAAACTGTTTATAAAAAGTGACAAAGTAAACACTTTTCAGTAATGATAACAAAGGCTGCCCAAAAGTTGGACAGCCTCTTATTTCTCGTAAATGAATCGGTATCAAACAGAGCCGTTCAAGAAAAGGCAATGATTACATGATACCTTTTTCTCTTAACTTCAACTGCCATTTCCAAGCCGATTCCATCGTGTCGTCAATGTTTTCTTTTGCAGTCCAGCCAAGTACGGTGTTTGCATGTTTTGGTTCCGCCCATATTTTTTCAAT
>JAISKQ010000291.1 GCA_031260865.1 Prevotella sp. | reverse complement strand
GTCATCGTCAAAGAACTCGTATTGATTGCCGAACCGATTACCGGAGCGGTCAAATAACTCGGATTCCACTTCTGTACAACCTTTAGTTTTGCTCCTCCTGCCGAATAGGTGTATTCGTTTCTTGCCTCTGCAACGGGACTTTTTATATCCACTATCCTCGGTAAATTTAGCGAATTATATTGGATTTGCGAAATCCCTTTGTTTAAATCTTTGGTCATCGCACCGTTGGCAAAAAGGTAACAATAGTAACAACTCTTTCATCTTTTTTCTTTATCATTTTTCTCTTATACCCAACTCAGAATAATAGATAAATAATCTGCTGACAAAATGTCAACAAGATATACTTTAGAATATTAATATTCTAAAAACAACAAATTCCAACTAAAGTCAAATCATTATTGATGTAATTAATAGAAAATGTAGCTAAATCAGATACAAAAATAGGAACTCCTTTGGTATAAGTTAATTTTCTCTTTTTATTTGATATACTCAATAATTGGATAGGAACATCATCAAACCAAAGAAAAAGATAGTCTTTGTATTCAAAACAACCTTGTAATTTGAGTTTATCATATAACTGTATTCCGCTTTGAAGATTAAAAAGAAAGTTAAAACTCTCTCTATCTTTCTGTTTGCTGATAACGTTAAATATTTTTACTTTCTCATTAGGTGTCTTAATTTCTGGACAAATAGAATGAAAAATTAATGAATCTATTCCATTTAAAATCAAACTATCTTCTATTATTAACTCCGGTATGTATAAATGCGCCTTTTCGATTTTTTGAATTGATTGAGCATTCGATAAATCTGCAATACCGCAAAAGACACAAACAAATACAAGGAACATATAGTGATTTGCTTTCATAATCAATAAGGTATTTTTTGTTGTGAAGGAATATGAAAAATATTAAATTGAGGAATACTTAGACCTTGACTTCGTAAGACATCTGTAACTTGAGATTTAAACTGCATATCTCCTAAACTTGCAGTAGGATTAACAGGATGCGAATGATTTAACTCTCTAATGGTATAACCATAATAAAGTTGCCCTGCTAATAAATAAGACATACCAGGCTCTTGTCTATGCTGATGTCCTGTAGTTACAAAATTCAAACCGTTTGCCCCTTCAATACCTGTTTTTGCCTGCCCAATTTCAACCATTGATGAACTTCCGGTAACATTGTTGCCTAAAAAATTAAAAAGGGCTGTCCCTTTTTCGTCTCCCCTTACTTGATATACATCATAAGTATCAATAGATCTCCCATCTAAAGAATAAGTTGTAGTTGTTTGACTTTCTATAGTGCCGTATTCAAAAGTGATAGAGTCATAAGTTTTATTACCATTTTCATCCGTAGTATAGGTACGTTGGTAGTTTCCATCAGCATCTTGTGCAACCATGTAAAAAGCATCTTGAGTTTTATCTTCTATACGTTGTACAATTTCTCCTTGTCCATTTATTTCCCAGACATCACGCCCATCGGGGTCTACATACTTCAACGGATTATTCCCTACATACGCATACGGACTAATGCTATAATACTTCTCCGTCAACGGGTCAACCGTCGTAAATCTCGGAATATCCAAAGTTAAATGCCTTGCTCCATAGTCATAGAGATTCAGCCCGTGCATCTGATCCAGTTCCTTATTATTATATTTATACGGTTGTAAACCTTGTTCAGCAACACTATTCTCGGCAAATGACATTCCAAACGGATAATAGTGGTTCTTTTGAGTCACCGTACCGTTAGCGTTTACAACCACTCTGTTATTACCAAGATGGTCATTAACATAGTAATAATATACTCCGCCCTCTATATAGCCTCCGTCTACAAGTATCCTTTTTAATGAGTTGTTCTCATAAATGATATTTCCTGCATAATCGGTGGTCTTTGTTATATCCAAAGCGGCGGTATTAATCGTAGAACCAATCAATGGATTTGAAGAATAACCACTATTCAACCTTTGCACAGCTTTCAATTTTACGCCTCCTGCCGAATAGATGTATTCGTTCCTTGCCTCTGCAACGGGACTCTTTATATCCATTAACCTCGGTAAATTTAGCGAATTATATTGAATATCGGAAATTCCTTTGTTTAAATCTGACTTCATTGAGCCATTGGCGTTATAGGTGTATTCTGTAGCCACATTGCTATAATTCTTGAAGTCCGCAGATTCAGCAAGGCTGATGTTAGCAGCCGCGTCTTCCGCCTTAATTAACTGATTACCCGTATAAGCCATCGTCAGGTTATCCATCAATCCGTAAGTGGAGGCAGCCGTCTTTCCATACCGCTGCAAGGTCAGCATATTGCCATGTTTGTCGTAGCTGTATGCCGTACCGTACTGTTCGCTTCCGATTCCCGTGTAGGCAGCGGCTCTCAGCCTCGACAAGTTATCGTAAGTGAAATCATACTTACGACTTTGGTTATCCACGATCCACTGCATTTGGCTGATATTGCCCGTATGCCCATATTGCAGGTTTTCAGTGAATAAAACGCCTGTAATGGATTTTGTCCACGAGCGCACATTATAGTCATAAGTCGCCTGTGTGCTTTCCACGCCGCCTTTCGTGTTGGTCTTCAGCCTGCCCAGTTCATCATACGTGTTTTCGGCAAGGGTGACTTGCGGTTTCACCGTTGAGCCGTCCGTCAATTGGTGGGTAGTTGTCAATAGCCGCCCCGCATGGTCGTAGGTATAGGCGTACTCTTCGGTCAGCTTTCCACCACCGTTAGCATCCTTGGTGTGCACATGCATCTTCTTGGTCGGTTGCCCGGTGAAGTTATAGGCGATATTATCTTCGTCCATTCCTCCCAGATGGTTGGTCGAACGGGTTTGTATCACCCTACCCCGTCTATCGTAATACAATGATGAATATAAATAGCTCGGCGTTCCGGTATTCTGCAGTCGCGAGACAATCGTCCCGGTAGGAAGCCCCTTATGCCTCACATAGTTATTTTCATTGCCATATCGGTAACCGTAGTTCCCGTCTTCTATGTATTTGAGTTTTTGAAACTCATCCAGCAACAGGTATTCATAACTGTCGTAATAATTGACGGTCAACACTTGCAGGTTATCGTTGATATACGCCCCTGTGTACAGGAACTTAGAGTAGGACGCCGCCCTGTCTATCTTTGCCGTGATAACCGTACCGGGAAAAAGCGAGGAGGAAAAAGCGGGATAGATACCGGTCATTACCACCCGTCCGAAGATGTCGGGTATAGTCACCAACGCTTCATTCTTCCCATCGGCGCGCTGTTCACCCGTTTGTGTCATTATCATCTGATCGGCGGAGTCGTATGTGTAATAGATCCAGTCGCAACCCGGCAGCTTCTTCCTGACGCAGTTTCCCCCTGAATCGTATTTGTAGATATACGCGTAAGCGGCGATCGCTTCACTGTCGGCCGCGTCCCATATACCATTGCCGCTTAGCGCGTCGGAAGCCAAAGGCGGCAATACATAAGCCGGATTGCCAAAGGTATCATATACATAATAGGTATCCAACAGTTGTTTGTTATTATTCTGATCATAATTTATTTGCCGGGTTAATATCACTTGTCCCAGTACATTCTTAAATTCGTAAGACACCGATTGTTCCTCATCTATCATTTTTGTCACATATAGCTGCTTGTCTTTATAATATCCGTTTCGTCTAACTTTGGTATTCAGCCCATACCCGTCTATCAGGTACAAAACACAAGCTAAATCGCCTGAAGTCCCGCTGTTTGTCAAATATTCGACGCCGACAAAGTTACTATTGACGCTCCAATAGGCGCCGGGGCCAAGCCGCCTTGTCATCCTGTTCAAAGGAGATGCTTCATAAAAAGTCGTCGAATACGGTCTTGTGTCATTGCCGTATATTTCCTGTATCGGGTTTATAGTTGCCGGGTTCACATATTTTCCATTATTAGCGTTTATTAAATATGGCAATCGGGTTATATATTCCCTATTGAAATCGTCATATTCGACAAAACCCACAATGTCGTTATAGTCCGGTGTTATCTTTCTCTGTACGGTTTGTTCGATTCGTCCCAATCCATCAAAATATTGGATCGACACCAGCGGGTCGTTATCCGCTATGTTTCTGTTAGTTGTACTTATACTATTTTTATAATAAGACACGGCTTTCGTTTCCACCGTCGGAGTTACCGCGATAATAAAATTACGGTTTTCCTCAAAGTCAACGGTATTGTTTATATATTGATAATCAATGGCCTCTTCAGGCGGATTATCCCTGCCCGGATTTTCTGTTAAAGAGCTTGAGCCTACCCGGAGAGAAACCGTCAGCATCCCCGTCGTCTCTATTCCGGGAGTTGGAGTAGTCGAACCCACATATTCCATGTCAGAGAAAGTCTGAAACATGGCGTAGCCTTCCATTTCCATATCTTCTTCAGGATCTTCGGGTTCAGATACGCCCTCCCCGTTATTTCCTCCATCCGGGTCTTCGGAGTCTCCCGCTATTTCATTATTTCCGCAAGAATAGCTTGCGAAAACCCTGTATCGACCTTTGTTAAAGAACATGTTTACAGTCTCGCGCCGACCTTTCTGTACCGCTTTGAACGATACCAGGGTATAAGTGTAGGGGAAGGCTACCCCTGACACTTCTTCTATCCTAAAAGATGTTATTTGTTGGGGACTATTGTAAAGGGAAAAAGAGATATTCATTCTTTCGGGCACTTCAAATTCGATATAATCATTGAAAGGCTGGTAAGATTCCCCATCGCAAAAGCAATGGGTATATAATCCCGCGGAAAAAGTATAACCTTCGCTTAATATTCCCAAAGAATAAACTGACGGTTCCGGTTGACAAATAGCCCAATCGTCTTCAGGCTCGCTATCTTGCGCTGTAATATCGACAAGCCCCAAAGATATAATCAATATAAGTAAGAAATATTTTTTCATGATGACCCTTATTTTTTGTAGTTATAAAAATATGACTGAAGTATCTTTTTTTGATTGTCTTCCACGATATACACTTCTCGTAGCCGACCCATATGGTCATAATTATAATATGTTACGATACCCCTGTTATCCGTCGATGTCGCCATACCTACTATTGGGTTGTATGTATATGTTGAGATAAGAGATTCAGGAAATAATGAACGTAAGTTATCGACTGATCCCATATTGGGGTATAAAGAATTCAAATCAGCGTTGATCAACGCTCCGGATACTTTCTCATAAGATACATTTTTTATTTCCGCGACAGGATAATTTCCTTTATAGCCCCATAAGTAAGTAGTCCTTAGCCCATTCTTATCTTCGGTTTCACGTATGTTATAATAAGAATCATACCTCAATATGGCTATTTCAGGCTTACTGTCATAACGGTAGTCTTTTTCCACGCCGTTATAAAAAGGAAACGACGCTGATGTCAAAGGCAAACTTATATTCAGTTTGTAAATATTCTCAGGGAAAAGATTTTTATAGGTGACAAGGGATGCCCCTGTTATACTGTCATTCATTTTGTTTATCGTTTCTACCGGATAATTCAGCATGTTTTTATTTGTCATCTGACTGTATGTACCTTGAGTAATGTCTGATGAATATCTTGTTTCCGTCGTGTGTCTCTCTACATAATCCCCTTTCTTGACAATCACGGTTTTATCTTTTAGTAATTTGTTTGAATTATAGGAGTATTGCTTCGAATTTTCAGATATAACCTCCCCGGAAGAAGGCTCGTACAGGGTTTCTATTTCTTCTATCGGCAAATAAGAATATGTATTAGTTTCATAAGCAGAGATTAAAAAATCACCTATATCCCCGCCTAAATATGGGCTAAAAACGGCTGTGACAGCCTCATAGTAAACAGTCCGTAACGTTTCGTTCGCTATTCGCTGAAATTTATATTTTGTCGACTTGATCGCTTTTTTATTTGAGTTGAAATATTCGCAAAGAATTAATTTTCCGCGTTCTTTACTATTATTGGAGACATGGTCGGAATAAGAATTATTAAATGAAGAATAGTTTGTTAAAGCCATGACGTCATAATGGTTATTTCCATTTATATCCGCGTCATAATTCGTATATGAATATTTGATATAACCGTTTGACACGCCTGTACTTGATATTTCTTCTTCTATTACCGAAGAATATGTTACATGAGGTTCCTGTAAATTGATGGATTGAGGTCTTACTCCTCCCGCCGTCGATATTACCAGACTGAATCCATATGGCACATTATTAATATATTTTATGAAAGGATATACCTGTGTATAAGATGGTTTATAGGCAAGTATACCACTGCTTTCCAAGGGCAAAGCAGCTAATTTGGTTATGTCTTTTGTATAATAATACTTTTTAGCAGAAGCAAATTTACCATCAGCGCTATATGACGTGGTCTTGGCGACACGCAATCCCCCTGCTTTTTCATTGTAATTCTCTAATGAATTATATGTCGCTGAAACAACCTTTGAGTGATCGTGTGGTTCATATTCAAATTCAGTATATCCTCCGGTTGGATATTTTATTGATTTTAGAGTCTCAGCCTTAAGATGTTTGTAACCAACAGTATTATCCATTTTCCTTAATTGGAAATAGGCATTTTCAGAAGAGCCTGGTACAGTCGCTTGAAAATTTATTGTTACCGGATCGTTGTTATTATTGTAATAGCCCCAATGGTCTTCCTTCCTTGTTCCGTACTCAGGCAATAACTCTGTATTGTTATATTCGAATTGGTAACTCCTTGTATCCGCGGGGAAAAGTATTCCATTGCCATCGTAGTCTTCCGCGTATGAATTTCCATTATCAGTTATGCCTTCTGTTAATCTTTCCAATTTAAAGCGGTTCGAATTGGGAGCGTATGAAAATGAAAAAAGCCTGTTGATTCCTGATGATTGAATCTTTATTTCATCTAATTCTCTCCACATTAATTGGTCATATTTCTTTATAAAATATTGATCAAAAAATCTATAAGGAGCTACCGCGTTTTCGTCGTATTCAAACGCGTTATATCTGTAATCATAATCAGGTCCGTCATATTCCCATAAAAGAAAATATCTACGGGGTCTGCCTATACTTGTCGGCGTTGATTTTAAATTAATACTGCACAGGGAGGATTCAATTTTCTTTAGATATACAGGAAAAATAAGATGCCCTCTCATTGCTTGTTGTACTGTAGTCGTTCCATTGCTATTATTCAAAGAGAGTGGAGATGAGACTATAGGTGGATTATCTACAAAGGATTGATAAAATGAAGGCTTTACTTCACAAACAGGATGCCCGGGTTCATATTCTAAAGTAAGGATCCGTCCGTCAGGGGATGTTATTTTTGATAGAAACCAGCTAGTAGAAATAAAATCAGCATTATTCCGTGAAAAATAAGAAATACTATATTCCGTCGCAAATTTACCTCCAAATGTATAACGAATGCCGTCAGGTGTAATCAATGTAAATTCATTGAAAAAACGGGTGTTACTACTGACGGCATCATAGTGAGAGCGGTCAATTCTTATATCGTCTCCACAATTTTGTCTTTCAGCGATAAGATTGTCAAAAGAAATAAATCCTGTACTTGCGTTAAATTCCACTTTTATAGCATCATCGGAAATTACCGTCCAACCTCCTTTTTCATTTAGGTAAAAGCTACCTGAGTAACCACAAAAATTGAAATTGAATTCATCCGCCATTAATTCCCAAGCATCTTCCGGCCTTGCCGACAAGTGCATAGCCTCGCCTCTCAAGTAGTCTATATCATTCCAATTATCTACATCTAATTTATAATGATAATCATAAAAACCTGCTGAGTCAACTGAACTCCTTTTCTCATCATAACGCCCTCTGACATTCCTTGTTATACATCCTCCGGCAGACAAATTCCAGCCTAATCCTACCCAACTGTGATGTACGTTTGGTTTTACACTTGAAAGATGATAGTCAAGGCTAATCGGTAGTGATATTATGCCTTCTTTTATTTCATAGATCGGTATTGATATATTTGGTTGTCCTGTGAAGTAACTAATTGGGATCTGACCATATACCCCCAAATTGGCAGCGTTCGGACTAGGATAATTTTGTAGAGGTCTAAAATTTTGGCTAAAAGTAAATCCTGTATAGACCATTAAATTTATTAATAGTAATATAATCTTTCTTTTCATAGTATATAGTTTTATTTTTTTATAATTATCTCATTCACAAACACATTATTCGCTGTAATCCTCAGCACATAATCCTTCGGACGCAGGTTAAAGCAATCCAGCGTCTCGTGGTACATGCCTTTGATCTTATTCTTGGGCGCTATTTTCTTGACAGGCATTCCGTCTAATGAGAATAATTGGAAAGATACCTTGGCGTCTTCCTTCAATTCGTATTCCAGGTACAAGATGGACTCCACCGGGTTGGGGTATAGCTTACAGGTCATAATGTCTTCCAGCGCGACGGTCTTGGCGCTAGGGTCTTGCGGCTTGCTTCCGTTTTCCGTTTCTTTCCACAACTCATCCAGCAAGGCTTGGTTTTCCGGGTCGGTTTCCAAATACAAATGGTCTTGAGGCGGAAAGAAAAAAGCGGTGGAGAAGAGTTCCGTGCTGTCTGCCAGATTTATATTCCTCACTGTCTCGAAAACAGGATAGCGGTAGCCTTTGGTGTACCACTTGCAGGTCTCCAGTTGTTTGCCCGTATTACCGGACAGGTCTATGGACGCGCTTTGCTCATCGGGTATATCGAAGATTGTTTGTATAGTCTGTACCCGTAATACAGGGCTTATGGTATCTCCCGATGGCAGTATCATCTTGCCGTAAGCATCCGCTTTGACGGTTAATGTACCTTCGGTCTGTATCGCTACCGTCCCGGAATACAAGCCTTTGGTGGTATAGGCAGAACTTATTGTTTGACCGTAATTCAATGGGAAACTCAGGTGCGTCATCGGATTGATATACTCAAGTACCACCGAAGGGTTTTCATGCCCTGATTGCAACAGGGAATCATTCACTTGGCGGTAGTAATACATGGTATTGTGTTCTGT
>JAISKQ010000148.1 GCA_031260865.1 Prevotella sp. | reverse complement strand
GAAATCGTGCCAATCGAGGAATAACATGTTCGTCACTCTCATGATATTTTTTCATTAACTGCTCCATACTTGGTGCAATCATATAAGGTTGAACAGGTTCATGTGCTGACCCCATAATGCGCACAGGAACTCTTCGATAGATACCTCTATCTTCTTTCTTATCGGCCAAAACAAGATAATGAATCTGCTTGATGATACTTTCAGAAATTGGTGTATTTTCCTTCACTAAACTGCTAACAAATTCAAATGCCTCTTTATGACCAATTGCCTCTATATGGTCTTTTAACGGTTTCTTATCAATGGTAAGACCACGTAAAACCATATCTGTTTCACGAAGCGTTAAGGTATTCCCTTCAATCGCATTAGAATTATAAGTATATTCTACAATAAATTCTTCCGTTAATCTCTCTAATTCCCCTGAAGTTAGTGGACGTTTTAAATCAAGTTCACGTTTTTTTTCATCAATCTTTTTCAATTGATTCTCTTCTGACTTGTACCTACCATCAGAAGGTTTTACAGCATCGTGAGGAATCTTCCAAGCACGTCCAAGTTGAATTGCACCAACTATTTTTCCTTCAGCACAAAGAATTCTAACTCTTCTATCAGAAATACCCCACTTCTCGGCAGCTTGTTTCACGGTAATATACATGTTCGCATCTCCAATCTTTCACTAATTATAACCTTTTATCGGAACAATAGCAACTTATCGGAATAACATAGAACGAATTAACGGAATAATAGCAAGCTTTTTTAAATCACGAACAATCCTCTATCATCATATACGCTTGCGCCGTTATCATTGCCACATCTGATTGCTCTATCAAGTGCCATAATAGTCGCAATCGCACCGTCAATCTTCTCCGTAGACTTTTCTTTATCTGCTTTGATATTTCCTGCGGGGTCAGTTCGGATGAAGATATTATCCATATTCCAACGCAAAACTGGATGACCACTATGAGCCAATTTTTTCTCAAGTGTTAATTTCATCAACTCTTTAGTTGGTGGACTCATATCCTTGAATCCTTGTCCGAATGGTACAACTGTGAATCCCATGTTCTCTAAATTCTGAACCATTTGCACAGCACCCCAACGGTCAAAAGCAATTTCACGGATATTGAACTGTTTCCCTAAATTTTCAATGAATGTTTCGATATAACCGTAATGTACCACATTTCCTTCAGTTGTTTTAACATAACCTTGCTTTTCCCAAACATCATATGGCACGTGGTCACGTTTGACTCGCAAATATAGTGTATCTTCTGGAATCCAAAAGCAAGGTAAAATACAAAATTTATCCTCTTCATCAAGTGGTGGAAAGACCAAAACAAAAGCCGTAATATCCGTTGTGCTTGAAAGGTCGAGTCCGCCATAACAAACCCGACCTTTTAACATTTCTTCATCCACTTTGAATGAGCAAGCATCCCACTTATCCATTGGCATCCAACGTATGGCTTGTTTCACCCATTGATTAAGCCGTAGCTGTCTGAATGAATTTTCTTCTGCAGGATTCTGCTTTGCCGATTCACAGGCTGCCTTGACCTTATCAATGCCAACCGTAATCCCAAGTGACGGATTTGCTTTCTTCCAGATTTTTGGATCAGTCCAATCATCCGATTCCTTAGCACCGTAAATCACAGGATAAAATGTTGCATCCTTTTTCCGTCCCTCAATAATGTCTAGTGCTTTTTGATGCGTTTCATAGCAAATGGAATTGGTATCAGTTCCAGCAGTGGTAATCAAAAAGTATAGTGGCTGAGTTCTTGCATCTCCAGAACCTTTCGTCATAACATCAAACAATTTTCTATTCGGCTGTGTATGGAGTTCATCAAACACAACTCCATGGATATTAAATCCTGCTTGCTGTAAGCCTCAGCTGACAATACTTGATAAAAGCTGTTGGTCGGTTGAAAGATTATCCGTTTTTGTGAGGCTAATATCTTTACTCGCTTATTAAGTGCAGAGCACATTCGAACCATATCCGCTGCCACATCAAACACAATGGTCGCTTGTTGTCTATCAGCCGCACAGCCATAGACCTCAGCTCGCTCCTCGCTGTCTCCACAAGTAAGTAGCAATCAACAGCCGCCGCAAGTTCACTATTATGTGTTGGCAGATATGATTTGCCAATCAAATACTGATGTGAAGGACTATCTACTTGAATGCATTGCATTCCCCTATTCTTAATCGGAATGATTCTATCTATCATAACTGCGGTTTTTTTTATTTACCGCATTGCAATTCAATAAATACAGGAGTATTATCGTTCTCTGTATTTTGCCTTTTTCTTCTGTTGCAATTTCAAATCCTGTTGTGATTTAGTACCAATTTCTTGTATGTCCAAACTACTTTTAACCCAGTCGTTCAATACGTTTAATTGTTCTTGTGTGTGAAACCAATGCTCACCGTTTTCCATGACCGTTAAATTACAGCCAAAATTCTGTGTAAATTTTTCTACAACATTATAATCTGTAAGTTTGTCATGCTCGCCATAAAGCACTTTTGTTGGGATTTCCCATTTTGTAATAGGATGTTTTTTAGCATATAATAAATATTTCCATGAAAGCGTCTGTTCAAAAGAAGTAGGGATAATAAGTTCTCGCTCAAGCTGCTCCTCTGATACATTGGCCCAATGCATCATTTTTAATATAAGTTGTTTCATATCAAGCACTGGCGAAACAAAAAGACTTTTTTCTATTTTTTCATTTGCAAAACTTAGCATACTAAACCATGCTCCGATACTGTTAGCGAACAATGCAATCTGTGACCATCGGCTTTTGGCATATTCCATAACGGATATTAGTTCGGGGACTGTATGCCACGGGTCAAAGCAATTTTTTTCAACTGTTCTCTCTCCATGCGCCGGAAGGTCGATACTTAATACCTGCCAAGAATTATGGCAAGCTATTTTTGCAAAGGTTTCTGCTTCTTCCTTATAGCCACCCTGTCCATGTATATATAGATATACCTTGCTTGAAGCGGAACCCCAAATGATTGATGGTATTCCATGAATTTTTATTTTTTCTGTTTCCATAGCAGCCTCCTGTAAATGTCTTTTTTAGTTTTCTACACACATTAGTTTTTATGCTAATCATATTAGTATTATACGAGATAACTTGTAACTTGTCAATGTCGCAAAGCAATTTTACTAATATCGCTATTGACTATACTAATTAAATTAGCTAGACTGATAAGGTGGGTAAAATCAAGATAAGAGAGGTATAATCATGCGCGTTACAAAAGTGGCTGTAATACAGGCAGCTTCAGATATAGTTGATGAAAATGGACTCAATAGTGTTTCTTTGAAATCAGTTGCAGAAAAACTTAATATCCGAACCCCTTCTTTATATAACCATATTGCGAGTCTGGATGATCTACTAAGAGAGGTAGCCCATAAAGGTATGCGAACAATGAACGAAAAAATGGCGCAAGTGGCTATCGGCAACTCAGGCGATACGGCTATACAGGCAGTTAGTGTTGAATATCTTAATTTTATGATTGAACATCCTGGCATTTACGAAACTATACAATGGGCTACTTGGCATGGTACTAATGATACAGCAGAAATTTGGGGGAATTATACATCCCTTCTAACAAAACTTATTCTTTCATGCCAACTTAAAACAGAAAGAACAGATGAAATATTAAACCTGCTTACAGGAGTGCTTCATGGCTATACGACCTTACAACTAAGATTCGCTTTGACTGAACCAAATAAAGCAAGAGAATGTTTGTCTAATGCTATTGACACGGTGTTAATGGGCATTCATCAAAAATATCATCTATAACTATGCAAGATATCACAGAAGGAGCGAAAAAGCCCGAGGAATGGAGGAAGCGAAAAAGCCGCAACCTCCATTTTTTGCGTATTTCCCTAGTTTCCGCTAATCGGCAAGCAGGGCAAGTGTCAATACACTTGCACATTTTTAAGATTTCCCCTGACGGGAAAACTCAAAAATTGCTTGTTGGGGAGTGCCTTCCCCAAACCCTGCGACTTCGGACCAACTTGGCCCGAAGTCGGTGCGTTGCACCTTATGTTGTGTCATGTTCGCTATCGCTCCATTTCCTTATTTTTCTGCGCGTCTGTTAGTCCGAGCAGGTGGTCTATATTGCTTTTCACTGTTACAATTTCCTGCATTGCTTTTTTTGTTTCCCGATACTCCCGGTAAGACTTTTTCTTATCGGCTGACAACCGCTGAAACTCCGTTTTAAGCGTATTCATTTTGGGGAGTTTCGCCCCGGACAGCAACCGCCGGAACGTGTCCTGCGCCGCACGATAGACGGCAATATCAGCTTCATGCTCGACAAAATATTTCTGACTATACTTCGCCGCTTTGTATCCTTCAAACACAGGTCGGGCTTTCGCATAATCTACCAACGCCACCTAGTTCCGCTATTTCCTCAAAAGTTAGTTCGAAATTCTCTCTTTTGTCTTTTGCAATTTATTCTCATAATTTTCCATATTCGTTCATAATCAATCTCCTTTCCAAAAGCCCTTATATACCTCTATACTTTCTATCTATATAAAACGTATATCCATAATGTTGTTTGTATTTCGAGTATAGCTCCACTTCGTATTTATCATTTTCAACATAGTTCTCTACAGCTTTATTCTCGGAGTACCTTGACAAAAGAGCCTGTTCCTTTTCTGCTCTTGGAGCAAAGTAATTGTCCGTCCAGCATTCTTCCGGCAAGGCGAACACAGCTATGGGGGCATAACCCGCCCTTTGCATTGTTAAAATATTGTGTTCTATCGTGTCTAACCCGCTTCCGGCATCAGACCAGAATTTCTTGACTTCGGCAGGGTGTTCGTCAGTGAACCAACAAGGACAGGTTACGCAGACATAGCCATTTATTTTAAGAAATCTGTTCCAATGGGTAAGACCTTTTTCAAAACCGATAGCGTCAATCGCGCCTTCAGACCAAATAAGGTCGAACTCATCTTTTTGAAATGGAAGATGTTCCATCGAGCCAACAGTGCCTTTTACTCTATTTTGCAAACCCTGTCTTAGTGCATTGGAGTTTAGCACGTCAATAAAATCAGGGATTTGGTCTAAACCAACAATACTTCCGTGGAGGTTTTGAGCAAGTATCATCGTTTGGCTGCCAGTGCCGCACCCCAAATCGGCCACACGTGAAATACTGCATGTGTCTAAAAACTTAATGCTTTGGCGGTCATCTCATGACTACCGGGTCCCTGTCGTTCCAAACCAATATGGGTTTCAATAATTAAGTCAATTATCTGTATCTGTTCGTTATCCATCGTGTTCTTCTCCTTTTCTTTCCATCAATATTTTTTGACTAACCTTTTCAACATCTAGTAAATTCACCGTCTAAAATTCTCCTTACCCACATATTCTACCGAAGAGCTTTTTTTGAAATATTCTCCAAATCACTATTCGTTCTATATCTTTCAAATATATTTACTTGACTCACTTAATATTTCCCTTCTTCAATGAAATAACTCCAATACCAACAGAAATAGCTACAATATCAATACCAGTTCTAAGAGTTAAATCAACAACGCTAAAATCAAAGACCAATAGCATAAAGCTATTGAAAAAGATTAAATTCACGGCATAGATAAACAAGCCTTTACTCACGGACTTTCCTTGTTTGGAAAGAAAGTTCACTACTAAGCTAGAAACTACCCCTACTGTAATACACCAAAGAATCGTTTTTAGTGGTTCGCCATCAAATGAGGAATAAATACCTAACACCTTATACTGAATCAATCTTCCTAATACGAATAATATTGTAGGAACGAACAGTAAAATTAAGATTAGATTATTTATTCTGTCACCATGTATCACTTCTTCACTTTTAAAGAATACACCTAAAAGTAACCCCATGATGATAAGCGAAATACTATCTGCCAAAACATAAGCTATGCTGTCTTTTAGAATAGAAGTCGCATGGGGTAGTGGTTCAAATAAATATACCGACCAAAGAAAACTTAAAGAAACAGCATACTTTAGTCCTTGTTTCATACTTGTGCCAGAAATACCTGATTTCACAAGTAAGAACATTGCAGCAATCAAACTATAAGCAACAATTGCTAAAGCACTAAACGCAAGCGGTAAAGTACCGTCTTTTACAAAGAGACTTGGGCTCAACACTGTTTGCGTGCTACTTGGTATGAACAATTGAATGACAATGCGGAAGATTGTTGTAATCACACCAATCAATAGTATTTTGAAAAAGTTCTTCATTGCATCATGTCCTTTACGTAAGTAATTAAGGATTTAATCATCTCCTTATCTGTAAAATCAATAGCTTTTCAATATGTTTCAAGAATAGCCTTCCCTTCGGTTGACATCTCAACTTCCGATTTTTTCTCAATTATCTTTTTTAGCAATGCCATTAAACCACGATGGGTTAAATTTAGCCTTTTGTAGTCAATTCCACCACGAAAATGAAATACCTTATCTGGTTGAAACGCCTTATTTTGAAATCCCTTAGCCATAATTTCCGTATAGTCTGTCATGCTTGGATCAGCAAGCCCAACGGTGAACACCACGAGATGTTTAAATTTGACTTTGGAAACCAAGTCCACACCTAATATGCCACCTGCATATAGCCCACCACCATAGATGACCATATCATATTGATTAAACACTGATACTGATGCCTGTTTTCTCTCAAACAATTCAGCACCAAGTTCTTCTGCAATCCACTGGGCATATTTTTTGGTTGTCCCATAATGCGATTGATAAATCACTGCAATTTTATTCATGTGCGTCACCAATAATGCCTTCCATAAAATAATCAATATGCTTTTCAACCAATGTCACCGCATTTTCTTTATCTC
>JAISKQ010000117.1 GCA_031260865.1 Prevotella sp. | reverse complement strand
ATTTCTTCCATACTCACATCATAATTCGGATAGTTATTCATAATCTTTGCCAAATACTTATTCAGGGCAAAAAAAACATTAACTCCTAAACTGTAATTAGAAGCATAAAAGAATGTTTGTCCTTGTTCGGCACATGATTTTTTCACCTCGTCGATATGTTCCAGCCATCCTGTTGTACCGGCTACCACCGGAACATGAGCTTCAAAGCATTTGCGGTAATTGTTTATAGCGCTATCCGGCGTAGAAAATTCAATCGCGACATCCGCGCTTCTAAAAGCGGGCGAATCAAGATCGGCGGTGTTGTTTACATCTATAATGGCAACTATGTTGTGTCCTCTGTTTCGGGCTATCTTTTCTATTTCGTGCCCCATTTTCCCATATCCTATAAGCGCTATATTCATATTAATATTAGTAAAAAAATAACTAAAGCCTACAAATGTACATAAAAACTAATTTCTTAGGATTCGATATTATATTTATCCTCAAGAATAGTATATAAAATCATTCTTCCGATTGATTGCCATCTTCGGCTAAATCCAATGTTTCTTTCGTTTTTATCGTTTCTATCTCCAAATCCACAGGCAATTCGTCTGTCTCTTTCAAAATTTCATCAGAACGGGAAATCCATTCGCGCTCTCCGAATACTTTTATCAAATCATCAGCAAAGATAACCTCTTCCGTTATCAATAGATTCGCCAATTTTTCATGACCATCGGCATGTTTGCGCAACAGATGTTTCGCCCGCTCGTATTGTTCATTGATCATAGTTTGTACTTCCCTGTCAATCAGCAACGCGGTTTCTTCACTATACGGCTTTGTGAACCCATACCCTTCGCCTGATGAATCATAATAACTTAGATTCGGCATCTTTTCACTCATCCCTAAATAGGAAATCATCGCGTAAGCCTGTTTTGTCACACGTTCCAAGTCATTTGCCGCTCCGGATGATATATGACCTACAAATACTTCTTCGGCGGCGCGGCCTCCAAGCAACGCGCACATTTCGTCCAGCATTTGTTCTTTGGTGGTGATTTGTCTCTCTTCGGGCAAATACCAAGCCGCGCCCAAGGCTTTACCTCGGGGAACGATAGTCACTTTTACCAGAGGGTTGGCATATCGCAAGAACCAACTTAACGTGGCATGTCCCGCTTCATGTATCGAGATCGTCTTTCTTTCATCAAGCGTTGTAATCTTATTTTTCTTCTCTAACCCGCCGATAATACGATCAACTGCATTTGCAAAATCATCTTTTTGAACAATTTTTTTCTCCTTACGCGCGGCAATCAAGGCGGATTCGTTGCACACATTCGCTATGTCGGCGCCTGAGAAACCCGGCGTTTGACGCGCGAGAAATTCAATATCCACCGAATCGTCTATTTTTATAGGGCGCAGGTGAACTTTAAATATTTCTTTCCGGTCATTTAAGTCCGGTAAATCCACGCTTATCTGGCGATCGAAACGTCCGGCGCGAAGCAGTGCCTTGTCTAATATATCGGCGCGGTTGGTCGCGGCAAGGATAATAATACCGCTGTTTGTACCGAAACCGTCCATTTCGGTTAATAACTGGTTCAATGTGTTTTCACGCTCATCGTTAGAACCCATATTCAGGTTTCTGCCGCGCGCGCGTCCTATCGCGTCTATTTCGTCTATGAAAATAATACAAGGCGATTTTTCTTTGGCTTGCTTAAACAAATCCCTAACGCGTGAAGCCCCTACTCCGACAAACATTTCCACGAAGTCGGAACCGGATAATGAAAAGAACGGTACATTCGCTTCTCCTGCCACTGCTTTAGCAAGCAGGGTTTTACCTGTTCCCGGAGGACCTACGAGCAACGCTCCTTTTGGTATCTTACCACCTATTTCGGTATAGCGGGACGGATTTTTCAGAAATTCCACGATCTCTTCTATTTCTTCTTTGGCTTCCGACAAGCCTGCCACATCCTTAAATGTAACCCTCAGGTCTGAACCTTTATCATATAGCTGGGCTTTGGATTTGCCTACGCTGAATACTCCTCCGCCTCCACCGGAACCTCCGCCGGACATACGGCGCATCATATAAATAAACAAACCAATGATTATTAGAATAGGTAAAAAAGTCAGCAAATACTCAAGAGGATTGGTCGTGTCTTTATAACTTACATCTATATCATATTTATATTCCGCTCGCACTTTTTCAAAAAAATCGGCGAATTTGTCAGCGGAAGGTATGCTTACCACAATAGCCGGATTAGCGCCCGCGTGGTCGGCGTCCCCTTTAAAGATGCTTTTTACCGAGTCGGCTCTAACAAAAGCTTTTAAAGTGTTGTTTTTCCTGTCGACAACAATTTTATTTACACTATTATCCTTTATATAGCCCTGAAAATCTGACCACGGAACTTCTTTTGTAACGGTATTTTCCGAAAAGAAAAACATTCCGACGATAGCGGCAATTACAATCAGGTACACCCAATAAAGATTAAAAGGCATTTTAGGTCCTTTCGTAGTTGGCTCCTTCGGTTTATTATTTCCTTTATTATAATTATCCATATTATTCTTTTAGTAAATGTGTGCCTCTGTTTGTTTATATCCAAGATAAACACATGACAGAAAAATTTTATTGTCAGTCAATATCTGGAATATTTTCTAATTTAGCGTCCGCCCATAAATGCTCTATATTGTAAAACTCGCGCAATTCAGGCAAGAAAACATGTACAATAACCGTACCATAGTCTATTCCTACCCATCGGCTTTCACGCAATCCGTCTATTGAAATAGGATGTTCCTTTTTCTTTTTTTTGAGGTAGTCAACGATTTCGTCTGATATCGCGGATACTTGTATTGGGGTGTTTCCTTCACAAATAACAAAATATTGGCAAATAGTGCCGGGTAGTTCAGTCATATCTACAATTACAACATTTCTAGCTTTCTTTTCCTGGCATGCCGCCACAATGTTGTTTACTAAGTTCTTTCCTTCTTTCATTCGTAATATTAAAAGTATAAAATTATTTTAGGTTACAAATATAACCCGAATTTTTGAACTATGAGCTTATATCTGTTGGAAGTACAAAGATTTAATAACATAAAAATGATTAAGACATAAAAATCAAGTTGCTTTTATGTGCAGGATAACTCTTATATTTGTAATATGAATTACGATCTTATAACCATATTAGGACCTACCGCTTCGGGCAAGACCACCTTTGCCTGCCATTTAGCATATCATTTTAATTCTGAAATTATCAGCGGTGACTCGCGACAAGTCTATCGCTCTATGGATATAGGTACAGGAAAGGATTTGGCTGATTATATCGTTAATGGACAGAACGTACCCTATCACTTGATAGACATCCGCGACGCCGGAGAAAAGTATAATATATTTGAATACCAACACGATTTTCATGAGGTATATACAGCGATAAGAAACAGGAATAAAATTCCTATCCTATGCGGTGGTTCGGGTCTTTATATGGAATCCGTGCTAAAAGGATATTCTCTCATAAATGTTCCTGAAGATAAGCAACTCAGAGCCAAATACGCGGATTATGACCTGCCGGAACTTACAAAAATACTGGAAAGTTATAAACCCCTGCACAATACGACCGATGTGGATACAGCCCAAAGAGCCATCAGGGCCATCGAAATAGAAGAATACAAAAAGTCGCGTCCATTGGAGCAAAATGAGTTCCCTCCCCTCGACAGTCTGGTTATAGGAGTTGATATAGACAGGGAATCGCGGCGTAAAAAAATATCGGACAGATTAAAGGCGCGGTTGAAGGAAGGGATGATAGAGGAAATACAAGAAATTCTGAACAATGGCGTCGTGCCGGATGATCTGATTTATTACGGTCTCGAATATAAATATGTCACTCTATACCTGCTTCATCAATTGACTTACGATGAAATGTATTCCCAATTAGAAATTGCTATCCATCAATTCGCGAAACGGCAAATGACATGGTTTAGAGGCATGGAAAAAAGAGGAACTCATATTCATTGGATAAACGCAGAATTATCAATGGAAGAGAAGATTGCGAAAGTAAACTTGTTAATTAATATCAATCATTAGCCTTTTTGGTTAATATTGTTTTAAAGCAGAAAGCAAACCGTTCTTATTGATGTAATTTTGACAGGAATAAAACGGGAACAACTTCATAACTAAACCTGTAAAAATCACAAAAGCATAATAACCTAAAAAAACAATAAATAATGAACATGAAGCAAGTATTAGTTCTGTTGTTGGGATTAATGATATGGGGTAATGCGCATGCAAAAAGAACGGACGGAATAGATTATGTAAGCGTCTTGGTAGGCAGTCAGAGCAACTATTCTTTATCCACAGGAAATACTTATCCGGCAATCGCTATGCCTTGGGGTATGAATTTCTGGATGCCTCAAACAGGTAAAATGGGCGACGGATGGGCTTATACCTATGACTCCGATAAAATACGCGGATTTAAACAGACACACCAACCCAGCCCATGGATTAACGATTACGGTCAATTCGCCATTATGCCGTTAACAGGCAAAGCCGTCTTTGACCAGGACAAACGGGCGAGCTGGTTTTCCCATAAAGCCGAAATAGCAAAACCGTATTACTACAAAGTATATCTTGCCGACCATGATGTAACGACAGAATTGGCGCCGACCGAACGTGCTGTAATATTTCGTTTTACTTTCCCCGAAAATAACAATTCGTATGTGGTTATTGACGCCTTTGATAAAGGGTCGTCTGTAAAAATTATCCCTGCTGAGAATAAAATTGTAGGATATACAACTAAAAACAGCGGGGGCGTTCCCGATAATTTCAAGAACTATTTTGTAATAACCTTTGATAAGCCATTCACTTACACGGCTTCTGTCGATAATGGAAATATCTCGGAGAATAAACTTGAAGCCCAAACCAACCACGCGGGAGCTATAATCGGATTTTCCACCGCAAAAGGAGAGATAGTACACGCGCGGGTAGCCTCCTCTTTCATCAGCCCCGAACAGGCAGAGTTGAACTTGAATGAACTGAAAAACAATTCTTTCGATCAGGTCGTGGAAGCCGGAAGGGAAACATGGAATGACATATTGGGCAGAATAGAAGTAGAAGATGATAATATCGACAATCTGCGCGCGTTTTATTCATGCCTCTATCGTTCCGTCCTATTTCCTCGTAGTTTCTACGAAATAGACAAGGATAATCAGATTGTACACTACAGCCCATATAACGGAGAGGTACTTCCCGGCTATATGTTTACCGACACCGGTTTTTGGGATACATTCCGATGCCTGTTCCCTTTTCTCAACCTGATGTATCCTGATATGAACGCCAAAATGCAGGAAGGGTTGGTTAACGCTTACAAAGAAAGCGGATTCTTACCCGAATGGGCTAGCCCGGGACACAGAGGCTGTATGGTAGGCAACAATTCGGCGTCTATTGTCGCCGATGCTTACCTGAAAGGATTGAGAGGTTACGATATAGAAACGCTTTGGCAAGCCGTTGTGCATGGCACGAACGCGGTTCATCCGCAAATAAGTTCTACCGGCCGCAAAGGTTTTGAGTATTACAACAAACTGGGCTATGTGCCTTACGATGTAAAAATCAATGAAAACGCGGCGCGCACATTGGAATACGCTTATGATGACTGGACTATCTATAAATTAGGGAAAGCCTTGGGTAAACCCCTGAAAGAAATAGATATTTTTGCAAAAAGAGCAATGAACTATAAAAACCTGTTTGATCCGGAACATAAATTGATGCGTGGAAAAAATCAGGACGGGACATTCCAGTCGCCTTTCAATCCGTTGAAATGGGGCGACGCCTTTACAGAGGGCAACAGTTGGCATTACACATGGTCTGTGTTTCACGATCCGCAAGGCTTGATTGACCTAATGGGAGGAAAAAAAGACTTTAATCAAATGTTGGATTCGGTGTTTAACTTACCGCCGTTGTTCGATGATAGTTACTACGGAGAGGTAATCCACGAAATTCGTGAAATGCAAATTATGGACATGGGTAATTATGCGCATGGCAACCAGCCGATACAACATATGATATACCTCTACAATTACGCGGGCGAACCGTGGAAAACCCAGTATTGGGTACGCGAAGTCATGGACAAGCTCTACACCGCTAACCCTGATGGCTATTGTGGAGATGAGGATAACGGGCAAACTTCGGCATGGTATGTCTTTTCTGCTATCGGATTCTATCCGGTATGCCCCGGAACAGACGAATATATCTTAGGTTCGCCGTTATTTAAGGAAGTGACATTGAATCTGAAAAATGGAAATAAAGTAACCATCAACGCCGATAATAACAACAAAGCCAACCGATATATATCGGACATGACGGTAAACGGGCAAAAATATGAT
>JAISKQ010000275.1 GCA_031260865.1 Prevotella sp. | reverse complement strand
TTCGGGTTAATAATGAAACGAATTTCATCATGATGGCAGGACCGATAGTGACGCATAAGTCCACTTTTTCGCGGTTGATAACCGTTTCTATTCCGTTTGTGATCAGTCCTTTCTGTCCGTAAGAACCGTCGTCGGTCACCACAATCACTTCATCGGAATATTCGGCGACTTGTTTTTCCAGTATAATAAGGTCTTTTGTACGCGCGGCTAAGACCGAAATAACTCTATTGCCCGCTTTTTTCATCGCTTCGATAATCGGGAGCATTGGGGCGATACCGACTCCTCCTCCGGCACAGACGACCGTTCCATAGTTTTCGATATGCGTCGCCTGTCCAAGCGGTCCCACAACATCGGTGAAATAATCGCCGACATTCAAGTCGCATATTTTTTTTGAAGAGGCTCCAACAGCCTGTATAACAATGGTGATAGTTCCTTTGTCCAGGTCAGACGCCGCGATGGTTAACGGAATACGCTCGCCTTTTTCACCTACCCGCACAATAACAAAATGTCCCGCCTTACGGCTTTTGGCGATCAGAGGCGCTTCAACCTCAAACCGGACTACATTTTCAGAGAAATACTCTTTATCGATAATTTTATTCATCAAAATATTAGTTTAATTTACTCAGATATTTACGCATGTTTATAATCCTCCAATGTTTTCAGCGCTTGGTTTTCGCATTCGGTCATGTGTTCCCTTTCTCCCGGACCTTTGTCATCGATTCCGCACAGGTGAAGGATGCCATGTATGATAATACGATGGAGTTCCTCGACGTATCGCGTGTCGAATTGTTCGGAATTACTTTTCACCGTATCTAAACTGATGAATATATCTCCGGATATCGTATTATTTTCGCTGTAATCGAAAGTGATAATATCCGTGTAATAATCGTGTTGCAAATATTGGTTATTCACTTCCAGTATTTTTTCATCCGTACAAAAGATAAAAGCAATGTCTCCGGTTTTTTTTTCGTAAGACGCGGCGACGGATTTTATCCAGTTTGAGATTTCTCTTTTTTTTATCGAAGGTAGTTTAACGCCTTCCGCTTGATATAGTATAGCCATGATAGGACTTTTCAAAAAGATAGTTTATGGTATAAGAATATTAAAAATGCTATATAAAAATAGAAATTTGTTATATGCGAGACAAAGATATAAAAAAGAGTGTATATTTATTAACTCAAAGAATGAAAAGATATTTTAAGATTTTCAGTTTCTTGTAAAAGTTTAATGACCTATGAAAAAAATAATTGTACTGCTTTTTCTGACGCTGTCAATATCCGACCTTTTTGCTCAAACGCCTGTCAATGGGACGGTAATAGATAAAGACAGCAAAAAACCGATTTCGGATGTTATCGTGCAATACGGGAATATGTCAAAGGATTATGCTTACACGAACGCGAATGGTAAATTTGCCATTCCGGCCGAAAGTGAAGAAATCATCCATTTCCAAAGCATCGGATACCGATTGAAATCGGTATCGAAAAGCAGCCTTGAGGCAAACCCTGTCGTTGAATTGGAACTCACGCCGGTGTACTTGAATCCGATAGTAATTAGCCCCGACGACGCCGACGCGTTGCTGGATGAAGCGATGCTGACGACCAAGAAAAAACTGATGTTGGATCAACCCTTGGGTTATCTATTGCATTTTTTGCAAACAAAAACGAGCGACACATTGCAAAACGAGATATACCTGAAATACGCGACCACGCTCACTGAAAAAGATTTGAAAAAGAATATGAAAAAGGAGCGGGTTCCCTATACATTTAATATTATAGATATTCGAAGACTGCAACGGACGGAAACTCCAACCTCCGAATTATACGGCGCGGAATACCATGCGTCGCATCTCTTTACCTTTGGCAAAAGTGTGAATAACGAAACCACACGTTCTTATACATCCGATAGTTCGCTGATTATTATTCAGATAGAACCCCTTGAAGGCAAAGGCGGATGGGCAAAGGGTGAAATCGCTATAAACAAAGACGATATGACCATTGCTTTTATGGAAATAAAGTCGATTGATTCTGTTTTGGAAAGCCTGCCTTACAAGAGATATATGGGAAAACAACTAAAGATAATGCGGAAAGTAGGGCGGTTCTCATTTAAGAGAGTGTCGGATAAATATTATATGTCGGATTGTTTTACCTTTTACAAGTTCAGGGCTATTGATGAGTTTGATAAACAAGAAGATATATCTTATTTCTGTGATGTGGAATTTCGTGGTTTTGTTGAGAAAAAACAAATTAGGAAAAGGCAGTTGAGCGGATTCTGTCAGGAATTATTTTATTTTCCGGATTCCACCACACGCGACTTTTGGAATGAAAGTTTCGATCAGGATTTAGAAACCTATTATCAGGGTTCGGGCATCGCCGCCAATAAGGCCGGGAAGCCTTTAGGTAAGAAAATATTGAATATCGCTTGTTTTGTCGTTCCGGCAGTCGCGATCGCCTTGTTTGTCAAATGAGAGTTAATCTCTTTTCTTTCTTTACGGATTTTTTGATCATGATCATTTTTTCCAATTCAGGCAACAGCGTTTCATCTGTTAATGTAATCAGCATCCACTTACCGTCATGAAGTTGTGGCGTCTCGTCAAAAATGGAGATGAAATGCGGGCTGAATGATTCCCGTTGAGCATTGAAGGTTATCACTTCTTTCTTTCCGTAGATGAGAACAACAGAGAAAGCGTTCTTTTCGGGGACAACAGATACTAATGTTTTCCCATTTTTACGGTAACGTACCATCACGCCGGATTCTTGTCCGCCGAAATATATTTCTTGTTCAAAATTATAATTCTCATCCAAGAAAACGAGTAGCGAATCAAATGCTTTCACCGCTTTTCTCAGTTTAATGAACTTTCTTATTTCCTTTATATCAGGTAGCGGATCTTGGTTGAAAATCCTTTCATGTATATGTGATACCATAAAAAATCTTATTCTTAATAATGACAAAGATAATATAACACTTTGAATTTTTGTTTATTGCATATTGATAAATGTTTAAAAAGGCACAAAAAATAGTCTGATTATTCGGAATAAGAAGTGTTTAATATCCAGTTCCGAACCATTTCCTTATCAAAAATTTTACCAATAACCCTGTATTTGGAATCATTGAGCGGATTTCTACCTGTCATGGGTTCGGACATAACGCCAATCTTAGGTCTGTAATAGTTCGCATGAACAAAGGACATGCTGCCGTTTTGGTAATAAATATATCCCACATGACAGTCAAGACCTACAATGTACAATCCTTCTCCTTTGGTTTTAATATAATTGATAACGTCTATCATCGGTTTTTGTCGAAAACGCTTAACATCGGTCGTTATTTTTTTGATCATATATTCCGAAGTTTGTTGCGCCCACTTTATACGCGGGATGTTGAACCCCATATCGCGAAGGGTGGTTGTAATGAAGTATCCACAAGCTATACTGCCTTCTTTGGGTGTTTGGCTATGTCCATGAAAAGTCCAAGGCGTATTATACCACGATCTGAAAAAATCATCCGAAACAGATAGAAGATAGTTTTGGGCTTCGGTTAATATGCTGTCTTGTCGCTCGCTATTCTTACTGCTATTATATGCGTCTCTGAATGCCTCTTTTCTTTCTAATGTTTCTTTTTTTAGTTCAGGGTAAGGCTTTAGGCTGTCAATATCAGCTATCCGCGCCTTTTCCGCCGAAGGCTGTTTCTCCTGCGACTTTGATGTGCAGGAAAGCAAAAAAAGAAGCGTCAAAATTATTATATTTTGTAGTTTCATAAAAGCCTCGGCACATTTATAATATCAACCGTCTTGTAACTTATTCAATCAATAAACCGTTTTGTAATATCTCCGAAAGCATCGATACGCCTGTCGCGGAAGAAAGGCCACCAGCGTCGTACCTGTTCCGAGCGTTTTATATCTATTTCCACTACGTGCACTTCCTCTTTGCCGTTCGACGCCTGCCAAAGTATTTCTCCCTGAGGACCGGCGACAAAGCTGTTTCCCCAGAATGTTATGCCGTTGGTTTGTCCCGAAGGGTCGGGTTCATATCCTGCGCGGTTCACGGAAATGACATGTAAGCCGTTGGCTACGGCATGTCCACGTTGCGAGATAGTCCAAGCGTCCAACTGACGTTTTTTTTCGTCATCGGCGTCAGTTGATTCCCATCCTATGGCAGTAGGATAGATAAGCATATCGGCTCCATTCATCGCCATCAGGCGTGCCGCCTCGGGATACCATTGATCCCAGCAAACCAAAACGCCAAGTCTCCCGACAGATGTTTCAATGGGTTTAAATCCAAGGTCGCCGGGTGTGAAATAAAATTTCTCGTAGTAAGCAGGATCGTCCGGAATGTGCATCTTACGGTATTTTCCGGCGATAGTTCCGTCTTTTTCGATGACAACGGCTGTATTGTGATACAACCCGGGCGCGCGTCGTTCGAATAGAGACAACACAATAACCACTCCCAACTCTTTTGCCAACGCGCCAAATTCATCGGTTGACGAGCCGGGGATCGTCTCTGCCAAATCAAAAATAGCCGTATCTTCTACTTGGCAGAAATAGAGTGAGTTATGTAGCTCCTGTAAGACCACTAATTCAGCGCCTTGCTTGGCAGCTTCTCTGATTTTGTCTTTCAGGCCTTGCTTATTCTTTTGTATATCAGGCGTATTCGCCTGTTGTACCAGTCCTATTTTCATCTCTTAATCGGGTAATTTAATGGTGTCGGGAGACATTTCTATATGTTTCTCAAATTCTTCGATTCTCAATTTTATATCATTCAGAAATTCCCGGGTACAACCGGCTTCTTCCGCGTCCCGGTAATATTGTTTCAGTAAAGGTAAGAATAATATATCATTCCCGGAAAATACCATCGCGGGAACGTCATTTTTTATACATCTGAATAATAAAGCTTTTTGGTCTTTCATTTTTTTTAAGTTCCGAGTTAGAGTTCCTGTTTACTTACTTTTCGATGACAACTATTCACTTTTGCCGCTTCGCGCCATCGGCGCGTTATTTCATTGGCTTATTGTCTTTTCGGGATACTGCATGGTGATACAATGTAACGAACCATGCTGGCGTATCAATGGTGAACAATCGATTCCTATAACCTCTCTTGATGGAAATGCTTGCCGCAACCGCCGACGCGCTTCTTCGTCCTTTTCTTTATTATTATAAAATGGCAATAACACAACATCGTTCATAATGAGAAAATTGGCATAAGTGGCCGGAAGCCTTTGATTACTTTCGTCATATACGGCTTTCGCCATCGGCAGGGCAATCAGCCGGTACGGATTTCCCTCATAGTCCGTAAATGTTTTCAATTGTTTTTCCATTTTGGATAAAGCTTCGTAATGTTCATCATCTTTATCTTCGCATTTTACATATACAATCGTATGCTCATCGGTATAACGAGCCAATGTATCGATGTGGCTGTCCGTGTCATCGCCTGACAGATAACCGTGATCCAGCCATAGAATCCTATCCAGTCCGAAATTTCTTTTTAGATAATCCTCTATTTCCTCTTTCGATAGGAACGAATTTCTGTTTGGCGACAAAAGGCATTCCGTGGTCGTTAATAAAGTACCTTTTCCGTCGGACTCCAACGCTCCGCCTTCAAGTACAAAATCTTTCTTATTGATGAGTTCAACATCCGGACTGAATACTTTATTCTTAAATAAGCCTCTTGTTATCTGATTGTCGTGGTTGGACGCGAACTTTAGTCCCCAGCCGTTGAATGTGAAATCGTAGATTTGTTTTTTGCCATCCTTGAAGACCGATATGCCGCTATGGTCGCGCGCCCATGTGTCGTTGGTCGGCAATTCGACCAATATGAGATTGTCGGACAAACCGCTAAGACCTCTTAATTCATATTTTACAATTTCGGCGTCATGGCAGACTACGATGAGTTTTTGTCGTTTCAGTATTTCCGTTGCCACATTCACATAACATGCCGTGACTTCTTTCAGCATATATTCCCAGTCTGTTCCGGGATGAGGCCATGTCAGTTGTATCGCGCTTTGGGGATACCATTCAGGTGGTAATAATAGTTGACTCATTGGTGGATCTATTGTAATTTGAGCAAAAATACAAAATAATTGCTTTTATTTTAATATGCCGCCGGTTATCATCCTTCCGGAATAAACTGTTTGGCGGCGGGCTGAAAAGAATCTTTCAGGGTTGGCATAAGTGCAAAGATCGGCGATTTCGATATGTTGAGGTACAACGCCAACTCTTTCAAGCATTAATTTGTTAGCTTGTCGCAGGTCGATGTGCATTTTTCCCGACTTCGGATTTCGATAACCAATATCCCGCATTGGAAATTCAGCTTGACGAAAGGCTTCGGTTACTTCTTCGCCTACTTCAA
>JAISKQ010000206.1 GCA_031260865.1 Prevotella sp. | reverse complement strand
AAAAGATGAAACCGATTACAAAGAGTATCGATTTAGGTGATGGAAGGACTATCACCATTGAAACCGGAAAATTGGCAAAACAGGCTGACGGTTCTGTTATGGTACGTATGGGGAATACCATGCTGCTCGCGACAGTTTGCGCCGCTAAAAATGCAAATCCGGGTGTTGATTTTATGCCACTGCAAGTGGAGTATAAAGAGAAATTCGCGGCATTTGGTCGTTTTCCCGGAGGTTTTCAACGCAGGGAAGGACGCGCTTCGGATTATGAAATATTGGTTTGCCGTTTGGTTGACCGTGTGCTTCGTCCGCTATTCCCGGACGATTACCATGCCGAGGTTTTTGTTAACGTTATCCTGTTCTCATCCGATGGAGAAGATATGCCCGACGCTTTGGCGGGACTTGCCGCTTCGGCCGCTTTGGCTGTTTCCGACATTCCGTTCAACGGCCCTATCTCGGAAGTAAGGGTTGCCCGCATCGACGGACAATTTGTCCTTAATCCGACTTTCCAACAGCTTGAGAGCGCGGATATAGATATTATGGTGGGAGCCACTATCGACAATATTATGATGGTGGAAGGCGAGATGAAAGAGGTTTCGGAAGCGGAAATGCTTGACGCTATCAAATTCGCTCACGAAGCCATCAAAGTACAATGCCAGGCTCAGTTGGAGTTGATGGAACTTGTCGGCACAACTGCAAAACGCGAGTACAGCCACGAAACCAACGATGAGGATTTACGCAAAGACGTTTGGGCAAAATGTTTCGACAAAGCTTACGCGATAGCCGCTTCGGGCAATACAAACAAGCATGAAAGAGTGGACAACTTCGCCGCTATCGAAGAAGAATATAAAGCCAACTTTACCGAAGAAGAATTGGTGGAAAAAAGCGATCTGATCTCACGTTATTACCACGACGTGGAAAAAGAAGCGATGCGCCGTTCTATCTTGGACGAAGGCAAACGTCTCGACGGACGCAGTACGACCGAAATTCGTCCGATATGGAGCGAAGTCGATTATTTGCCGGGAGCGCATGGTTCAGCCATATTTACCCGCGGCGAAACCCAATCGTTGACCACCGTGACTTTAGGTACAAAATTGGACGAAAAGATTATAGACGATGTACTTAACAATGGAAAAGAAAGATTTCTTTTACATTATAACTTTCCTCCTTTTTCAACCGGTGAAGCTCGTCCGCAACGCGGCGTAGGTCGTCGTGAAATAGGACACGGAAACCTGGCGCACAGAGCATTGAAACCAATGATACCAAGTGACTTCCCTTATGTAGTACGCGTAGTATCCGATATTCTCGAATCTAACGGTTCGTCCTCTATGGCTACCGTTTGCGCGGGTACACTGGCGTTGATGGACGCAGGGGTTAAAATAAAGAAACCGGTGACAGGTATAGCCATGGGATTAATCTCTGAAAATAAGGGAACTAATTTCGCTGTGCTTTCCGACATATTAGGCGATGAAGACCATTTAGGCGACATGGACTTTAAGGTTTGTGGAACAAAAGATGGTATAACCGCTACCCAAATGGATATAAAAGTGGACGGCTTGTCTTACGAAATTCTTGAAAAAGCATTGAATCAGGCACGTGAAGGTCGTTTACATATAATGGGCAAGATTCTGGAAACATTACCTGAGCCACGCGCCGACTTTAAAGAAAACGCGCCTCGTATCGAAGTCATCATTATCAATAAAGAATTTATCGGAGCGGTGATAGGCCCGGGCGGTAAGATTATTCAAGGCATACAGGAAGAAACCGGCGCCACAGTGACTATTGAGGAAATAGACGGCTATGGACGCGTGGAAATCTCCGCTACCAACAGGAAATCCATTGAGGCTGCCGTTGCCAAGGTGAAGGGAATCGTAGCTGTTCCTGAAGTAGGAGAAGTTTATCCTGCCAAAGTACGCTCGGTAATGCCTTATGGCGCGTTCTGCGAATTTCTTCCGGGAAAAGACGGATTGCTTCACATCTCTGAAATCTCTTGGGATCGTATCGAAGATATGGAAAAAGCCGGCTTGAAAGAAGGCGATGAAATAGAAGTGAAACTGATTGACGTCGACCCTAAAACAGGTAAATTCAAACTTTCGCGCAAGGTACTTCTTCCTCGTCCTCCAAGACCGGAAAGACCGTTGCAGAAGAATAATGACGGAAACGCTTCGGCTCAATCATAATTGAATCGAATTGATACAGATAAAAAACGGCTAATAAGTTTATTATTAGCCGTTTTTCTATATCTTGATAATCTTGCCGCGCTCCCTATATCTTCAGGGCATTCTCTTTCTCCTCTCCTTCGTCCGTATCTTTCGACGCGGGTTTGACAAGGAAGCGGCTTATTTCAAAGAGCATATACAGAGGTATAAACACGATGGACAAGGTAAACGGATCGCCGGATGGGGTTATAACGGCGGATAAAACCAATAAGCCCACAATAGCGTGTCTCCTGTATTTCTTAAAGAACGACCTGTTTAGCAATCCCAACTGCGATAGTAACCAAGAGATTAAGGGCAACTCAAAGACAAGCCCCATCACAAAAATCATCATCAGGAAGTTATCCATATATGAATCCAACGAAATTTGGTTCACGATGATTTCACTCAACTGATAAGTCGCCAAAAAGCGGAATGTCATCGGGAAAACCAAACTATAGCCGACAAGGCAACCGATGAAAAACATAAGCGTCCCAAATACAAATACCCAGCGTATGTTTTTTTTCTCCTCAGCGTATAAAGCCGGACTGATAAAACGCCATATCTCAAAAGCCAGATATGGAAAGGTAAGTATAAGCGCTAGCCAAAAAGAAGTTGTCATGTGCCTGAAAAACTGCGATGCCAGATTAATGTTTATAATATCAACATGAAATGTATCGTCGCAAAAATCGGGAAGAAAGGGGATGGCTGATGTGACATAGCACATGTATTTATATAAGAAAAAGTCGGCGCGGGTAGGTCCCATAATTATACTGTCGTATATATACGGCATCACGGCGAAACCGACAATAGCAAAAACGAACAAAGCGGCGATAGACCTGATTAGCGTCCACCGGAGTTCTTCCAGATGATCCCAAAAGGACATTCCCTCATTAGTCTCTGTCTCTTCCATAGAAGTGTACTATTTCAGTCTTTTTTAGTTGTGGTATCGCTGTTGCCTTCTATGTCGTCTTCAATACCTTTTACTCCTTCTTTGAAGTTTTTGATACCTTTTCCAAGACCTTTCATCAGTTCGGGTATCTTTTTTCCTCCAAAAAGTAATAGTATAGCTATAGCTATGACAATGATTTCACCTGTTCCAATGTTTCCAAATAATAATAATAATAATGTGTTCATTAATGACGGTTTTTAAGTGTTTTATATGATATACTCCTATTCAATAGGTTTCGACTTGTAAAATAAGATAAATAATATCTAAAAAGCGAATATAAATCCATATTTATTTCTTTTTAGCACAAGGATAAACGCGACCTTAACGGTATTCCTGTAAGATTTTATCCTCTAACGCAGGTGTACAATACGCTTTGTATTCACCATCTTCATCACAGATAAACACCGCGTCCAGTTCGGGACATTCATCCATCCATTCCAGCGCTTTATCTAATCCGGCTACCATAAACGCCGTGGCGTAAGCGTCGGCGGTAAGCGCGTCATCAGCCACAACGGTAACCGATAATAAATTATGCTTTGCCGGATAGCCTGTCACCGGGTTTATGGTATGCGTTATTTTTTGACCGTCCTCGATATAGAATTGCCGGTAATTCCCTGACGTGGCAATCCCTTTGTCGGTTATTTGCAGAATCACCTGCAAAGCTTGTCCGGGAATAAGGTTATTCTCCGACGGACGGTCGATACCTATACGCCAAGCCTCTCCTTGGGTATTTTCGCCTTTCACCCGAATTTCGCCTCCTATTTCGACTAAGTAGTCGGAACATCCGTGTTGCTCCAGAAAAGACGCGACAATGTCAGCCGAATAGCCTTTTGCTATCGCGTTTACGTTTAATACAATATTGGGATGCTCCTTCAGGACGCGATTGCCTTCTATCCTGACTTTATCCATCCCTATATATTTCTTTAATTCTTCTATTTGCTCTTTGTCGGGCGGGCATTTTTCCTGCGAACTGAATCCCCAAGCCCTGAATAGCGGTTCCGCCGATATATCGAAAGAACCTTCTGTACGGGCGCTTATTTCTTTCGCTCTGGTAAAAACCGTAGTGAAGCAGGCATCTGTTTCCACATCTTCATTCCTGTTTATACGCGAAATAACAGACTCGTTGTCATATACAGACAATGACTTTTCAAAGTCGGCGAGCAAGGCTTCTATTCGCGGCTGAAAATCTCTATTCTCGCTATCCTGATATGTGATATTATAACTTGTTCCTTCCGCTGTACCTTGTATATTAGAATAGAAAGAACCATTACCGGACATTATCGTGTTCATCTATTTGTTGTGTATTTCATATTAGGATTTAGAAACTGTTTATTTCAATGTCGCCAATTTAAGGTTTAAAATCTAAATCGGCGACATCGGAATCCTCCCATATCCCAAATATTACTTGTCATAGCTTTCTTTTACAAGCGGGCAATTTTGCAGATATTCAAGGCTTTTCTTCACACTTTCTATCGGCGTAAAGTTGTATTGTTCAACTTCCACAATCAAGTGTTTTGTACCTGCCGCATCGGTATTCTTGAAGATGGCGTCGAAGCCTACCATGCCACTTTGTCCCAGCTCCTTATTATCTTTGATATGAAGCAATGTAAAACGGTTCTTGTATTTGTTGAAATAGTCAACAGGGCTTTGTCCGCCTCTGATAGCCCAATAAACATCCATTTCGAAGAATACATATTCGGGGTCTGTATTTTCCAACATATAGTCATACATTACCTTATCTTCTATTTTTACAAATTCGTAAGAATGGTTGTGATAGCCGTAAGACATCCCGTTCTCCTTACATCTTTTGCCTATTTCGTTATAATATTCGCAATATGTTTGCAAATCCTTCAATGTTTTCGGCACAGGCATCGATGGCGTCACAATGTATTTCATCCCGGCGGCTTTGTGTGCTGCAATACATCGATCCCACCATTTCAGCGATTCCGAGAAATCTTTAGTAGCCAGTTCCGTATCACTTAATCCTTTTCCTGTATGAGATGAGAGTACAGTCATGCCGGCGTTTTCGATACTCGCCTTAAATTCTTCGGGCGTTTTGCCATAGAATTTTCCATCGTCGTAGCTTGCCGCTTCAACAGCTGTATAACCTGCGTCCCCGGCTTTCTGCACAGTACCGTCGTAGTCTTTTGCTATATCGCTCCTCAAGGAATATAATTGCAAAGCAATATCTTTCTTCACGGGCGTCGCATCCTGAGCCGTTTGGGCTTTCGACGCGCCTGACGCTAACAGAAGGAAGGCAAAGGTTAATATAATTGATGTTTTCATGATTAAATTATTAGTATTATTAAAAACACCAAATCCAAGAAGGGTTAGCCCTTCAAGGATTTGATATATATTTTAACAAGAAAATCCTGTTATGTTAGTCAAGAATCTTAACTTTGATGTTACGATACCATACATCATCGCCATGATCCTGAAGTCCGATGTAACCTTCTCTTTCAGGTCCGCCCAGATTGTTTAGCAATTCGAATGCCAAAGGCCATTTTTCTTCACTGAATTTGCTGGCTTGCAACAACTCTGTCCATTGAGGAGTCCATAAATGGTATTCAAGGACGTTTTTGCCATTTTGACCATGAACGACAGTTCCTTTATAAACCATGATCTTACCGGTATTCCATTCGCCAAAAGGTTTTGAATTTTGAGGAACGGCTGGAATCATGTCGTAAAGAGACGCTGATTGACGATTGTTGTTTTCACCTAACAGCGCGTCCTGATGGTTCGCGTTATCCAATATCTGATATTCAGGAGAAGAAATATAGATAGGTTCATATTTCAACTCGCCTGTTTTAGCATCTTTTGTTTGAATTTCCTGAGCCAGATACAAGACACCGGAGTTAGTGCCTTTCGCTACTTTCCATTCAAATTGAAGTTCAAAGTTTTTAAACTTATGAGCGAAAATAAGGTCTCCTCCATCTTTTGTTTGAGCTTCTCCGCCGCCTGAACCGTTAAATTTAATAGCGCCGTTATCAACAATCCATTTTCCGGGTACGGTGTCTTTTCCGTAACCGCGCCATCCGTCAAATGTTTTACCATCGAAGATAGCAATATATCCGTCTTTGTCTTTCTTAAATTTGGATAGGTCGACAGTCGGTTTTTCAACTACTGTGTATTCAGGTTTTGTAACTTCGCCTGATTTTGTGGAATCGGAAGCGCCGGCTTTATTATCTGTATTTTTGGGACCTCCGCAAGCGATAGATGCTCCTGCTATCAAGCAGCAACTTAAACTGTAAATAATTTTTCTCATTCTAATTTAATATTTTAATTAAACAATAAGTAAATAATTAAGGCATATCCGGCAATTTCCAACCATCGCGATAAGTATGTTTGATCAGTTCTTTCGCGAATTGTTGCGCGTTGATAGGGTCTGACCATACAGTCTTGAATTTAGGGTCGCCGTCGACAATCTGGAAGTCATCTTTAAGGACGATCTTAAACTGATCGGTTGGGGTGATATTTGTGAACTCCATTTTTTCACCATCCCAAAGCAATTCTTTATTCAGGTTTTGCAGGCGTACCGCCAATACTCCCATTACCACCATTTCGTTGAACGGTCCTGATTGACTAAACGCGGACGCGGTTTCCACACGGCTTGAAGCGCTTTCTTTACACGCGCGTACCCAGTCCATTTCGTGCGATGTAGTTATCCTACGGCATACTTTCGGCGCGTTAGGCGTGCGACCGGATAACAGCCAAGGGTCTTTCCCGTAACAGCCGCAAATCAATGTGTCTTTTGTTCCGTGGAATATAACGCCGCCGCCGGCGTCATTCATATTCTTACCTGCCGGCCAGCCTTTCGGGAGATCCGGTTTAAGACCTCCGTCGTACCAATGTACTTCTACCTCAGGCATTGAAACTTTCGGCATATTATCGCGGGCAGGGAATACCAATTTTACGTGTTGCGCCCGCGGAGCACAATCTTTCAGCAACAGTGTGGAAGATCCCTGAACTCTGGTCGGATAACCCAGATTCAGTCCTTTGAATACCGGATGCAGGATGTGGCAAGCCATATCTCCTAACGCGCCTGTGCCATATTCCCACCAGCCACGCCAGTTCCAAGGAGTATAGATAGAATTGTAAGGAAGTACTTTAGCCGGACCGGAGAACAAATCCCAATCTAATGTAGCAGGTATTTTTTCTTCTTTTTCAGGAGCGTTTAATCCTTGCGGCCATATCGGACGGTCGGTGAAAGCTTCCACTTTTGTCACGTCCCCTATCTCTCCGTTCCAGATCCATTCGCATGTAAGATTTACGCCTTCAGCCGAAGATCCCTGATTACCCATTTGGGTGGCTACCTTATGTTTCGCCGCCAGTTTGGTCAGTAAGCGGGATTCATAAACCGTATGTGTCAATGGTTTTTGACAATAAACATGTTTTCCCATCGCCAAAGCGTTCGCCGATATGATGGCATGAGTATGGTCGGCGGTGGCTACTATAACCGCGTCTATCGATTTACCCATTTCGTCATACATCTTACGGAAATCCTTGTATTTCTTAGCATTCGGGAAGCGGTCAAGCACTCCCTTAGCATATCTCCAATCCACATCGCACAACGCCACGATGTTTTCGGTTCCTTCCACAGCCTTGATATTGGAATGTCCCATGCCTCCTATACCAACTGCCGCGATATTCAATTTATCACTCGGCGCCACATACCCGAAATTTTTGCCTAAAACCGAACCGGGAATGATCGTCAACCCAATCGCGGCTTTTGCTCCCGTACTAAGGAATTTCCTTCTCGAAATGTCTGAAGCCATAAATGTCATGTTTTTTAGGTTAATATTATTTTTTAGATTTAAAAGTATATTTGGTTACATTTTTCTTTCAATTGTTTCAGCTCAAATCCCCTCTTACAATTTCTTCTTTGTCCTTGTCCCAATACATCGTACGACCTTCAAGGTACGCGCGTGTTCCCATGTGCGCCGTGATCGCTTCCTGAAAAGCGGCGTCGATATTACAAGATGTTTTTTTATTCCTGTCGCGGATACATTCAAGCCATTCCCTTAGATGTAAGAATGTGGTATCATAGCGTTTGCCGCCAAGATAAGAATACAACAACCCGCGTTGGGCGAAATAAAGTTCTGTGGCGGAAGTCACGGCGTCCACATTGCTTTTTCCGGGAACGTATGTATAGAACGGCACGTCCGGTTTGATGATGCCTTTGTCTATCTTTTCTTTGTATCGGGTAGATAACGGATCTATTTTCACCGTGAGGGTATCCCCTACTTCCATAGACGCGTCGTGTCCCATAATGACTTTGCCTCTGCCTCGGTCGTTTGCCAATGTGGCGCTGTAAAGCATGGTCATGTTTCTGTCGGGAAA
The DNA here is from genome assembly GCA_031260865.1 of Prevotella sp. Taxonomy (GTDB): domain Bacteria; phylum Bacteroidota; class Bacteroidia; order Bacteroidales; family Dysgonomonadaceae; genus Dysgonomonas. The sequence goes on along the minus strand of JAISKQ010000206.1, from coordinate 4,136 downwards.
TTCAAAGGTGGTCTGTAAGACGTCCGGTACAGTCCTGCCGTCTTTGAAGAAATACACGCCTCCCGAAGATGTGGCAGAATGAGGGATACCTACTCCCATCAACTGGTTGATCGCATCATATTCGTGCGTCAGCAAGTCGCCGCTCAATCCCGTGCTGTAATCCCACCAGCAACGCCAACGGAAGAAACGTTCGAGGCTGAATTTGCTCCTTTCGTCCGGACCTACATATTTCAACAGGTTGTGTTTGGTCATGTATTCCGTATATTCTTTGATTCTTTCTTCGTTTCCTTCAAACTGTTTCCAATCAATCGTCTGAGGATTGGCGGTAGGGTCGATTTCATATACCCACGCGCCGTTAGGGTCATTCCTGTTTGTACATACCTCGATAAGGCTTACCTGTCCGAGAAGTCCTTTGTCTAATATTTCTTTCGCTTTATGGTAACTGTCTACCTGACGTCCCTGATGCCCTAACTGGAAAACAACGCCTGTTTGTTTGATAATATCCCTTACCATGTATGTTTCGGGCACAGTCCATGAAAGGGGTTTTTCGCAATAGACATGCTTTCCGGCTTTGGCGGCGTCCATCGCCATTGTGCTGTGCCAATGGTCGGGCGCGGCGATAATGACAGCGTCTATATCGTCCGAGGCAAGCATTTCCTGATAATGGAGATAGCGTTTAGGTTCCGCTCCCGGTTTGCCTCCTAATCCTTCTTTGTTTACATTTGCTCCTGCCGCTATCCCTTGTTCCGCGAACGTGTCGAAGATGTCGCATACGCCGGCTAAAACCACATTCAGGTCTTCCTGTTCTTTAAACAGCTGGTAACGCGTGTCTTTTTTGTCTTTCTTCGATTCATCTATTAAATCCTGTAAAGCCTGAGGGGTGGCAAATCCTATTGCTCTCAATAATTGTTTTCCTCTGATTCCGCAACCGATAATACCCAGACGGATTTGTTTCCCGTTTGGTTGCAATTCCGCTATGTTCAGGCTATCTTTACTAATATTGAAAACGTCGCCTACATTCCGAAGCGTGGCGTCATGTTTTTGTTTCTTATAAACGCCGTATGCCATAGCTCCCAAAACGGGAACAGTAACCAGCGCTTTAAGCGCGTCGCGTCGTCCCTGTGATTCAGGCAGCGGGTTATCGTTTGATTGTGGTTTATTTTGATTGTTGTCCGATTCCGGAACTTTCTTATCTTCTGATGTCATGATTTATTAGCTGATTATCGTTTGAAAATTTTAGACAAATATCGGTCAAGTCCGATGACGCGCGAGGTAGGAAAATATATCAATACCATCAACGCGCCTATTTCAATCAGGTTTTTATCTATCCACAAGTATGAACCTTCCGACGGCATCATCGATTCGGATCCGATAAAAGGCGGGTGGGAAAGATAGAACAAGACTAAAAATATAATTCCGCCAATGGAAGCAAAACGTGAAAAGCATCCTAATATAAGTCCAAGTCCGACAAGTATTAATCCGTATATATTAACGTAATTAACGACCATAAGTATATCCGGATCTTCGGCTATACTTTTAAAAAAATCGGATAGGAATCCTTGCGAATCCATTAAGTACGGATAGGCTGTCCAACTTGAATTGAAAAGTTTCGCAAGACCTTCGTATAGAAAATGCCAGCCAATCAGCAATCTGAGTACTGTCAACCAAAAGGTTTGTGAACGCGAATAAGATGTCTGTTTACTCATGAGTTAAATTAGTAAATGTAATATATAATTAGTTTTCACTAAGATTGTTACAAATCAATGGTTGTTATTGTAATAACGCCAAGATTATATTTTTTGTACTTCTCGCTAAATACAAATCATCCTGATTTAAGATATTGTATATAAATATTTTAAGGTTCAGCTAACCAATATTTATTTTCTTCTCGTAAGAAGAATAAAAAATGCGGAATAAAGCTATGAATATTTTAAAGAATTAGTTTCTTTATCATCGTTAAAAAAAGTTGGAAATTACAATAATGTGTATATCAAATCAAAGCATATATGTAAAAAATATTAGAAACTGTTTAAACTTTATTAAAATATATTATTATCTCCCTTTTTTTCAAAAAAATAGTATAAAACGCTTGATAATCTTTACTATTCAATGCTTGTTATAAATATAATATGCTATCCGAAGGATATTTTACACCAAGTTGCTTCCTTATTTCATCAACGATTTCTATTGTAATCAGCGAATTTGCATGGCTATTGATCGTTGACTCCCTTCGCCCTTCCTGTATCAAGTTTATAAATTCCGCTATTTCATAATAATATTCGTGTGTGGGGTTGGGTGTGCTGATTATCGTTTCACCGGCTCCTCTTCGTTTCAATGTCACTTCGCCGATGATGTTTATCTTATCCGAAATTATCGTTCCTTCTTCGCCCTGTATTTCGGTGGGCAGAGTTGAATCGGCTATTTTTGAATAGATCACGGTGGCGTTCATTCCGTCGTATTCAAAATTGATATTTCCTTGCCCATCTACCCCGGTGGACAATTTAAGCCCCGAAGCGCTGATTTTGTTCGGGCGGCCAAAAAGAACAACCATCGGATATATCGTATATACCCCTAAATCCATCACCGCTCCATTGGATAAAAAGGGATCAAAAGCATTCAATACGACGCCTTCCTTTAGTTTGTCGTAGCGTGATGAATATTGGCAGTAACAAGAGAAATACCGCCGTATTATCCCTATTTCTTTCAGATGTGTTTGTATCGCTGAAAAATTGGGAGTCAGCGTTGGTTTCATCGCTTCCATGAGGGTTACATTGTACTTTCCCGACGCGGCAATCATCTCCTTTACTTCCCTCGCGTTGGAGGCAAAAGGCTTTTCGCACAACACATGCTTGCCATAGCGCATAAACAAAAGGCTTTGGGGCGCGTGCAGGGAATTTGGCGAAGCGATATACACCGCGTCGATCAGAGGACCGGAAGCCATCGCTTCGAGTGAAGTGAATGTGTATGGGATATTGTGCCTCTTCGCGAATAAATCGGCACGTTCCTGTGTACGCGAGTAAATAGCTGTTAATATGAAACGGGGGTCAAGCCGCGCTGCTTCTATGATTTTATCGACTATAAAGTTTGTGCCTACTATACCGAAACGGACTTTCATGGAGGTGTTATTTATATTATCGTGTAAAGATATATAATTAGTTTTCAGGATGAAGCAAACGAGAGTATTTATGCTTTCTTTTCTTTGAAAAACAGAAGCAAAACAAGAAAATCATTTTGTATTTACATGTACAGGTATTATCTTTATGTTTCAAACGGTTAGCTTTTTGCAACTAAAAGCGGGTCAATCCGGATTCTGATGGAGGAATCTAAATTGCTTCCGGCTTTAACCGGACGGATAATTTATAGAAGTTCAGAGAGACTTGTAATTTATTCTGATTATGCGAATTACGAGCGATAAAAAAAAGATCATTTTTTGGGGTAAAAGCGGCTAAATCTGTTATTTTTTAAAAAGAAAATTATCTATATATATATGAGTTGAAAGTTATAAGTAATAAGTTTTGAGTTTACGAGAGTTCTGGCATGCTAGTAAACTTGAATTCTTGAACTCTCGTAAACTAAGGAAAGTGTTACTTTTGTCACCTTTTTAATAATTTACCATTAGTTGTTGATTGCTCACTGAAAAGAGATCTTTGAAATAAATGAAAGAAGTTATAAGTATTGAGTATTGAGTATTGAGTATTGAGTTGAAAGTAATAAGCCAAATAAAAAACAAAGGAAAAGAGCGAAAACTGTTACTTTTGTCACCTTTTTTTAACAATAAACCATTCGCGGTGCGAAGCGATGATTGAAGAGGTCTTTGAAATGATGGAGTTACGAGTTACAAGTTACGAGAAAATGAAGAAGAATGGCGCAAAGCGGTGATGACCGAAAACTGTTACTTTTGTCACCTTTTTAGAACTTTAGTAAACTTGAACTTTAGTAAACTATTTACTGAGAGCCTGTTTAAATTTTATTGGTTTTATTATTTTATACTAACGCGTCGTCGAGGTCTCGTCGTGCGTCAGCCAACGCCGTTTACTTCATGGACGGGGCACCCGCAGGGCGAAAAAGGCGTAAAACGAAAACGTGTTTGAGCTTAGCTGCCGATTTGGATATAACAGCGTTTGGAGCGAGTTTTT
>JAISKQ010000203.1 GCA_031260865.1 Prevotella sp. | reverse complement strand
GACGACTATGTGACACTGGAAATTAAAGCCCTTCTCAAATCCACAAACATGACGATTCAGCAAATCAGTGATGAATTGAATTTTCCCTCACAATCGTTTTTCGGGAAATATTTTAAGCGAAACACGGGTATGTCGCCCAAAGAGTATAGAGGAAAATAATAATTTCTATCTTTGCACGATGGAAGATACGTTTAAAACAATTACATCTGTCTCCAAAACTATTTATACTGAAAAACGGAGTAAGTTTATCGCTTATGCTATACCTGTACAATCGGTGGAAGAAGTGAAAACAGAAGTAGATAAACTCCGTAAAGAGTATTATGACGCGCGCCATGCCTGCTGGGCATATATGCTAGGAGCCGAACATAAAGAATTTAGGGCAAACGATGACGGCGAACCATCCGGCACAGCAGGTAAACCCATCTTAGGACAGATAAACTCCAATGACCTGACAAATATACTGATTGTCGTAATCCGTTACTTTGGCGGCATTAAATTGGGGACAAGCGGACTTATTGTCGCCTATCGTGAAGCGGCTGCGGAAGCTATATCGGAAAATGAAATCATTGAAAAAACAGTAGATTGCCAAGTATCCTTCAGTTTTGAATATCCTTTTATGAATGATATTATGAAAATAGTAAAAGATACGGACGCGACTATCCTGAACCAAAGCTACGATATGGATTGCGCCATGGCATTGGAAATAAGGAAATCGCTGTTTGATAAGCTAAAAAGCAGGCTCCAAAAAGTGGAAAGCCTGCAATTTATAGAAAAATGACGATATGTTTTATCTGTCTTGTTTAAGCCTCCTGTTTTCGTCATTGGGACACCCGAAAAAAAATGGCGGCGCCTATATTTTGGCATTTTTGACCAGCATGTATAATTCTTGCTGTTGTTCATCCATGTTTAAGATTTGGTTTTTTATTTCTTTGGAGTTTGGTAGCTGATAAGTTAACTGATACATATTATATGTAATCTCTTGTGCCCTCTTTAGACTGATGGAGGATTGATTGGCTTGCAGTAACCTTTCCAGTTCCAGCATGATAGTGTATGCTGTGAAACAAATACAGATATGAGCTTCTATGCGATTTCGTATTCTGTGGTAAATGGGACGCACCCTCAAGTCTGATTTGTTCATGCGAAAGGCTCGTTCAATCAACCACAGGTTTTTATAATTGTCAATGACTTCTTTTCCTGAGAGCTTGGTATTGGTCACATAGCCCTTTATCCCATCCCAAGCAGCATCGGATTCAAATTTGTCTATATCCACATGGATGGTTATCTCTCCATCCATGGTTAAATATTTGTTGTAGCCCCTGTTATTAATGCTTGCTTTGGTAAGTCTGCCGGATTCTACCCGTTTCTGTAATCGGGCTAACCCCCGTTCACGGTTGTGCCGATCTTTCCTTGCACGGTTATCTGCCTGGGATATAATCAAACGTTGCCCTTCAGGTTTGTCTATTATGGCAATCTCACCATCTTTCAGGCCTAAGGCCAATATCTTTTCTTTTATGGCATCTGCCTCGTTTTTAGGGCGGGCACCGAGGATATATTCGTATTCCTCCGCTTCCAAAGCCTCAATATTCTTCTTTGATAACAAGCCTGCATCAGCTATCACAATCGGTTTGTCCAGACTAAAACGCTCACTCATCCGGTCGATGAGAGGAATAAATGTGTTGCCTTCAAAAATATCCCCCTCGAATATCTCATAACCGATAGGATTGCCTCCCGAGGCAACAAGCAATCCTAAAAATATCTGGGGACATTGATGTTTCCCATCCTTAGAGAAGCCCGTCTTGCGAAGATCATCCTCTTCGCTTGCCTCGAAATAAAGTGTGGTCATATCGTAGAAGACAACTTCAATCTTTCCTTGCAAAACACGTTGGGTATAAGCAAATGATATTCTTTCAACATCTGTTTTAATATCATTCGCTTTATCCTTCTTCTTCTTACCCTTATGATAACATAAATTGTCAAGGAAGCGATAAATTTGACTAATCTCATAGGATACACCCTGATAACGTTGAAGATAATCAATAGTCCTCAGTTTACTTCCGGGGGAGAAAAGTCGGGTAATGACCAAATGTCGGAATATTTCATTATTGAGGGCGCCATAACCAATCCGGTCGTAGAGCCTGCCGAAAATCAGTTCCGGCCCTATCACCTGAAGTTGGGTATTCGATATTCCGGAGACAAAATCATGAACCAGGACATCTTCGTCTTCTTCAAAAAGGCTTAGGGTTAACCCTTCCTGTTCTCGAACGTATTGATTGGCCCGTCGTTCCAAAAGGGAAAGCTCGGATTCGGTGCGACCTGTACCAAAACTTTTTACAACATGATAGCGACCCCGGCTTTTATCTATCACCTGGATACTGATACTTCCTGTCTTGTTGGGTTTTCTGCGGGTAAACATGCCACAAAGATAAACGCGGGACACCCAAATTCCAAATTTTTACAACATAACTAATTGGCTTTCAATATTAAATTTTGGAGATTGAAAAAAGTGACGAAAACAGGAAAAAATGCATAAAAAAAACATATAATTCCACCACTTTGAACTTAAATAACATGCAATCAACTTGTTGTTTTGTTATTTTTTTCTTGCTTTGCGAAATTCCTTATAGGCAGGGGTAGGGGCTGCTATTGATTGAACCGACTGATTGACAGCGCAGCTATTTCTCCTCCTTTGGTTGGGTCGGGCTAAATTGTTGATATTGAATATTATTATCTCATTGCTGGTTTTTATTATTTATCCGAATTTATTATTTCCACTTCAACCTTAAACTGTTGCTGACAACGCTCACACTACTCAACGCCATCGCTGCTCCGGCAATCATCGGATTCAACAAGAATCCGGTAAACGGATAAAGGATACCTGCCGCTACAGGGATGCCTATCAAGTTATAAATAAAAGCCCAGAATAAATTCTGCCGGATTGTATTTACCGTTTGCCCGGAAAGTTTGATTGCTTCCGGAATCTTAGTCAGATCCGATGAAATGATGGTCATTTTAGCTACATCCATAGCTATATCGCTCCCTTTTCCCATTGCTATGCTTAGGTCTGCCTGGGCTAAAGCAGCGCTGTCATTAATTCCATCTCCCACCATTGCCACTATTTTCCCTTTCTTTTGTAATTCTATTATAAATTCCACTTTTTGTCGGGGCAGAGTTTCTGCTTTGTAATGCTTAATCCCTGTCTTTCGCGCTATTTCCTTTGCCGTGGATTCATTATCTCCTGTAAGCATATAAACGTCGATACCTAAGGATTGCAGTTTCTGAATAGCGGCTATTGAATTTTTTTTCACTTCGTCCGAAACAGCCGCGACCGCAATCGCGTTTACGCTGTCCGCGAACCAGATCACTGATTTTGATTGTCGGCTATATTCTTTTGCCTGTGCTTCCAGTTCGGCATTTATCAAAATATTATTGTCGTTTAACAGCTTCTTATTTCCGGCAAAGTAAAATTGGTCATCCACTCTACCTTTTACGCCTTTGCCTGTGATACTTTCAAAGTCTGATATTTGTACAGCCGGAACATCGTTATAATAGTGGGTAACAGCCTCCGCCAAGGGGTGTTCCGATTGTTTTTCAAGACCTGATAATATTATCTTTTGTGTGTCGTCGTTATTCAGCCAAAAAATATCCGTCACAACAGGCTTACCCTCGGTAATGGTTCCTGTTTTATCTAAAACAATCACATCCGTTTTTTTTGCCAGTTCGAGGCTTTCGGCATCTTTAATCAAAATGCCTTTTTCGGCTCCTTTACCAATACCAACTATTATGGCTGTCGGGGTCGCCAGTCCCAAAGCGCAAGGACACGCGATGATGAGCGTTGCTACCAAAGCTAATAAACCTTTGGTGAATCCGTTATCTCCTCCGAAAATCAACCAGATGACGAATGAGAGCAGCGCGACACAGATAACCGCGGGTACAAATATCCCGGCTATTTTATCCACTAATTTTTGCACAGGGGCTTTACTCCCTTGAGCCTCTTGCACCATCTTTATGATATGAGCCAACATCGTGTCAGCCCCTATTTTCTCTGCCCTGAACCTAAAACCGCTTTTCTGATTTATCGTGCCGGCGAAGACTTTTTCGTTCAACTGTTTCAATACCGGTACGGGTTCTCCGCTCAACATGCTTTCATCTACATACGACATTCCTTCTGTAATAACTCCATCAACGGCGATTTTCTCACCGGGCTTTACCAAGATAATATCACCGATAATGACCCTTTCAATCGGAATTTCCTCATAGTCATTATTGTGTATGCGGATAACGGTTTTAGGCCGTAAGCCTATCAATTTTTTTATCGCGGAAGAAGTATTTCCTTTGGCTTTTTCCTCCAATAATCTGCCTAACAATATAAAAGCGATGATGACAGTCGCCGCTTCAAAATAAACATGCGGAAGAACGCCTCTTTGCAGCCAATATTCAGGGAATAATGTATTGAAAAGGCTGAACAAATAAGCCGCACTTGTGCTTAAAGCCACAAGTGTATCCATATTTGCCGATTTATGTTTTGCTTGTTTCCAAGCATTTATAAAGAAATCCTTACCCAACAGAAAAATAACAGGAGTGGATAATACCAGCATTATTTCATTCGCGTAAGGCATATCCATAAAGAACATGCCTGTTGTCACAACAGGCAACGACAATATAATAGCCCAAATCGTATAAGTTTTAAGCCTGTTATATTTTTTCGTGTGAATTTCTTCCACAAGATCGGCTGTGTTCTCATCATTCCCTTCGATAAGAAGATCGTAACCTCCGTTTTGAACGGCAGTTCGTATTTCTTCGGGAGTGATACTATCGGGAATATATTCAACAACCGCCGTCGCGGTAGCAAAATTCACAGAGGCGTTCCGCACCCCTTTCAGTCCGTTAATAATTCTTTCCACGCTGACGGCGCATGAAGCGCAGGATAGCTGAAGCACGGGAAACGTTTTTTTTTGTATGTTATCGGTTTTCATAATCAGCTTATTAAAATGATAATACAAAGATTGTAATAAACTATTAATGATGCGTTACAATTATAATGAAGTTTAAGAGTGGCGTTATAAAATGTGAAAATTTTGTCAAAAATAATGTCTTCATTCTCTTTCTATAGAGTTCAAAAGAAGCATTTATGTAAAAAAACGTATATTTGCCCAAGTTTATGAATTTATGAAATAGCAAAATATATTATGATATCCCTTTTAGATAAATTAGGAAAGTATGTACTTCTCATGCAAAAGGTTTTCACAAGACCTCAGAAATGGAACGTATTTCTTCGTCAATATCTAAGCGAAATAAGTAAATTGGGCGTAAATTCGATTTGGATAGTTGTCATTATCTCTTTCTTTATAGGGGCTGTGATTGTCGTCCAGATAAAGTTGAATATAGACTCTCCGTTCATGCCCCGTTATACAGTTGGATACGTTTCCCGAGAGATACTGATACTTGAATTTTCATCCACTATCATGTGTCTTATATTGGCGGGTAAAGTAGGGTCGAATATCGCCTCCGAAATAGGTACAATGCAAGTTACCGAGCAAATAGACGCCTTGGAGATAATGGGCGTAAATTCACCCAATTATATTATATTGCCCAAAGTGATAGCATTAATGAGTTTTGTACCTGTATTGGTTGTTCTCAGCATGTTTTTCGGCGTGATAGGCGGATTTATGGTTTGTATAGTAGGGCAGGTGATGCCGGCGGATACATTCCAGTATGGGCTTCAATTTTATTTCAAAGAATTTTATGTCTGGTATGCGCTTATAAAAACAATTGTTTTTGCGTTCATTATGTCAACGGTAGCGTCCTATTATGGATATTCGGCTCGGGGAGGCTCTTTGGATGTAGGTAAAGCCAGCACGGACTCGGTGGTAATGAGTAGCATCCTTATTCTCATAGCAGACTTATTGCTCACACAATTAATGATGTCATGATAGAAGTAAAGAATTTATATAAATCATTTGATGGCCGCGAAGTTCTGAAAGATATAAATATTGTTTTTGAAGCGGGAAAAACCAATCTGATAATAGGACGAAGCGGTTCCGGAAAGACCGTGCTTCTAAAGAACCTTGTCGGCTTGATGCGTCCTACCGGCGGCGAAATATTATATGACGGGCGCGACCTGACAAAAATGAAATCGAACGAAGTGAAGATGCTTCGTCAGGAAGTGGGGATGATATTCCAAGGATCGGCTTTATTCGACTCGATGACGGTGTCCGAGAATGTCAATTTCCCATTGATGATGTTTTCCGGAATGTCGAAGGAGGAGCAGGCGAAAAGAACGCAGTTTTGCCTCGAAAGAGTAAATTTGGGAGACGCCGGGCATCTGTATCCATCCGAAATCAGCGGTGGTATGATGAAACGTTCAGCCATAGCGCGCGCCATAGCCCTTAATCCTAAATATCTGTTTTGTGACGAACCCAATTCGGGACTTGATCCCCAAACATCATTGGTAATAGATGAGCTGATACACGATATTACAAAAGAATATGACATTACCACCATTATCAACACACATGACATGAATTCGGTGATGGGTATCGGCGAACGGATAAATTTTATCAAAGAAGGAGAATTGGAATGGCAAGGAACAAGTAAGGATGTAATGTCTTCTACCAATGAAGCATTTAATGATTTTGTCTTTGCTTCGGACTTGTTTAAGAAAGTGAAAGCAGCCGAGAATGGAGGCGTAAAGCTCACTTAAACAGTCAACAATGGTATAAAGCATGCGATAACTTATAACTTAATACTCATTACTTATAACTTTTCACTTAAAAACTCTAAACATGAAGATAATATCATATAATGTCAACGGCATACGGGCGGCAGCCAACAAAGGACTATTTCAGTGGTTGGAAAAAGAATCGCCGGATATACTTTGTTTGCAGGAAATAAAAGCGACAGAAGACCAAATAGACCTAATATCCATCCAGTCATTAGGTTATCATTATTATTTTCATCCTGCTGAAAAAAAAGGTTATAGCGGAGTCGGCATTCTGACCAAGCGAAAACCCGATTCGGTTAAAATAGGTATGGATATGCCTGTTTATGATAAAGAAGGTCGTGTGTTGCGCGCCGATTACGGCGATATGACGGTAATATGCGTTTATATCCCTTCCGGTACGATGGGCGATGCGCGGCAGGATGTCAAAATGAATTTTCTGGCGGATTTCACGGCTTTTATTAATAATCTACGAAAAGAAAGGCCTCAGATTTTAGTCTGCGGCGACTATAATATTTGTCATCAACCTATTGATATAAATCATCCCGAACGTCACACAAAAAGCTCCGGCTTTTTACCCGAAGAACGTCAATGGTTTGATGAATTTATAGATACGGGATTGATAGATACCTTCCGTGTATATGACCAAAACCCCGAAAAATATAGCTGGTGGAGTTATAGGGCGGGAGCTAAGGAGAAAAATTTAGGTTGGCGTATCGATTATCATATTATATCGGAAGCGGCTAAACCTCGCCTAAATAACGCGGCTATATTAAGTGAAATTGGTTTTTCGGATCATTGCCCGATAGTGGTGGAGATGGATTTTTGAATAGTATTCGTGTGATTTTTATAATCAAATATCTAAAAGGAGAATCATTACAATAACTCTATATTGATAAGAAGTATATGGAAAAAAGTTTGGAAAAAATGATGTTCCCTTTTAAAGTACAACAGTTGCTATATACAATTATTGAAAAAAAAGGGTTAGGAGTGGAAGATGCGTTACAATATTTGTATTCATCAGAGCTCTATGAACAATTGTCGTCAGAATCATCCTATTTATGGCAATTAAGTACATTGAATTTATATGATTTATTGAAAAAAGAAAAGCGTTTAAAGAAACAAAATCAAAATAATACCGCTTCTATATTGCTTTTTTTGATTTTCTGCCTTGAAAATTATAAAGATTATAAAAATATCGGAGCGAAAGAGACGTTATTCTTGTTCAATAAATATAATGTACTTGATTATCTGGAAGAAGTATATGAAACATTGCATACCCAAAGCAAAGAATACATTATGTCTGAAATAGATAATTATATCAAAAACAGAAAGGTATAGCAATGAAAATATATCATGGATCACTAAACCAAGTAAAAAAGCCAATTATCGAAAGAGGACGTCAAAGTACTGACTTTGGAAAAGGGTTTTATACAACTACAAATATTGAACAGGCAAAAAAGTGGGCATTGGCAAAACAAAGGACAGCCGGCGGGGGAAGCAATGCCATAGTTAATACGTATGATATTGATTATGACTTACTTAACAATAAAAGATATAAAATAAAAAAGTTTGATAGTCCTGATAGAGATTGGTTGTCATTTGTCGTAAATTGTAGAAAATCTATCCTCCATGAATATGATATTATCTTTGGAGCTGTTGCTAATGATAAGATTTATACCACAATTACCTTATACGAGTCGCAAGTATTAACAGCGGAAGAAACTGTGGCACGTCTTAAAGTCAATGAGTTTTATAATCAAATATCGTTTCACACAAGTGAGGCTATAAGCGAATTAAGGTTTATAGAATCAGAAATTATTTTATAATATAGATTTAATAAATAACTAATAGCCTGTCATAAACAGGCTATTTTTCTGTTTTATTTACTATTTTTGCGCTCAAAAACTATTTTAGGCTGAACATATATCTATCCTTAGTGTTAAATAAGTAGTTTAAAGACTAAGGATTTTAATTCAAACAACATAAAATAATAATGGCAAATTTATTAAGCATAAATAACTTACATGCTAACGTCGAAGGCAAGGAAATATTAAGAGGATTAAACCTTGAGGTAAACAAAGGTGAAGTTCACGCGATAATGGGACCTAATGGCGCCGGTAAAAGTACATTGGCTTCGGTCTTGGTAGGTAATCCAAACTTTGAAGTTACAGAGGGAGAAGTCATATTCAGAGGTCACGATTTATTGGAAATGGCGCCGGAAGACAGGGCGCGTGACGGTCTTTTCCTTAGTTTTCAGTACCCGGTGGAAATACCGGGCGTCAGCATGACTAATTTTATGCGCGCGGCGCTAAATGAAAAGCGTAAATATAACAATGAAACCCCTCTTTCCGCGTCGGATTTTTTGAAGATGATGCGTGAAAAACGCGATTTGGTTGAATTAGACAAAGACCTTGCCGGACGTTCGGTTAACGAAGGTTTTTCGGGCGGGGAGAAAAAACGTAACGAAATATTCCAAATGGCAATGTTGGAGCCTAAATTGGCTATCTTGGACGAAACAGACTCCGGACTTGATATTGACGCGCTCCGTATTGTGGCTTCAGGGGTAAATAAACTTCGTGACAAAGATAACGCGACAGTGGTAATCACTCATTATCAGCGTCTGTTGGATTATATCAAGCCGGATATTGTACATGTGTTGTACAAAGGGCGCATTGTAAAAAGCGCCGGACCTGAGTTGGCTTTGGAATTGGAAGAAAAAGGTTACGATTGGATTATTAAAGAATTTCAAGAATGATAGAAACTCAATATATAGACCTATTCAATCAGTACAGGGACAAGCTGGAAGCTAAGTCCGCGCAAGGAATGAACAGTCTTCGCGATAAGGCGTTCGAATCTTTCGGGAAGTTGGGCTTTCCGACAAAAAAGCAGGAAGATTACCTTTATTTGGATGTCGCCGCCGAATTTTCCCCCGATTTTGCACTGAATATAAACCGGATACCTTTTCAAGGAAATCCGTATGTCGCTTACAGATGTGAAGTACCTAATCTGACGACCAACCTGTACTTTGTTTTGAATGATTTATTTCATGAGGAACATAAGCCTTATGTCAACTATCCGAAAGGGGTGTTTGTCGGTAGTTTTAAGCGATTTTCGGAAGAACAGCCCGAAATATTCTCTAAATATTACGGACAAATAGCCAATGTGGAAAACAATGGTATTGTCGCGTTCAATACCATGTTCGCGCAAGATGGCTTTGTCATCTATATCCCTGAAGATGTTGTTGTTGAAAAGCCGATACAGCTAATAAATATACTGCGAAGTGAATTTAAAAGTATAGTTAATAGACGTATTCTCATTATCGCGGAGGATGGCGCGCAAGCGAAATTGCTTATTTGCGACCATACAGTGGATGAGTCCCGGTTTTTAGCGACACAAGTAACTGAAATCTATGCCGGCAAGAACGCGATCGTGGATTATTATGATTTGGAAGAAAATTCCGATAAGGTAACACGTTTGACAAATACGTTTGTTCATCAGGAGGAGTCTTCGAACGTACTGATAAATAATCTGACATTGAACACAGGTGTGAGCCGCAACAATTATAATGTGAAATTGAATGGTGAACATGCCGAAGTATATGTTTGCGGTATGGTCATCGCCGACAGGCATCAATATGTGGATAATTTTGCTTTATTGGATCATGCTGTACCTCATTGCACAAGTAACCAACTGTTTAAATATGTATTGCAGGACGAGGCAACAGGTTCTTTTTGCGGACGTATCAGGGTAGAGAAAGGCGCGCAAAAAACAATAGCATATCAGTCGAATAATAATTTGTGTACTTCTCAGCATGCGCGTATGTATTCCAAACCACAGCTTGAGATATACGCGGATGATGTAAAATGTTCTCATGGGCTTACTACCGGGCAATTAGATGAAGAAGCTTTATTCTATCTTCGTTCGCGAGGAATTTCAAAGGAAGTGGCACGTTTGATGTTGATGCAGGCTTTTGCCGCCGGAGTGTTGGATCATGTTCGTATTGACAGGTTGAAAGACCGGCTCTTGGATTTGATTGAAAAACGATTCAAAGGAGAAACAGCTCGCTGCGGCAATTGCGCGGTATGTAAATAAGTATATAGTAACAGAATACGAAATACAAGTTACAAGGCAAGGAGCAATAAAACTTGTAACTCATAACTAAAAATGGATATAAAAAAAATAAGGAACGATTTTCCGATTCTTTCCTCCACCGTTTATGGCAAACCGCTTATCTATTTAGACAACGCGGCGACAACGCAAAAGCCTAAATGTGTGGTAGAGGAAATAGAAAATATATATTATACCACGAATGCCAATGTACATCGTGGCGTACACTATTTAAGCCAACGAGCCACAGATCTTGCCGAAGAATCCCGTGTGACAGTGCAACAATATATCAATGCCAAGCATAGCCGCGAAATTATTTTCACTAAAGGAACTACGGAATCTATCAATTTGGTGGCTCATAGCTTTTGTCAACAATTTTGTACGGCAGGCGATGAGATTATTATTTCGGCGATGGAACACCATGCCAATATCGTTTCATGGCAATTACAAGAAGCGATAAGAGGCATTAAATTGAGAGTCATACCAATTAATGAGAAAGGGGAATTAAAGCTGGATGAAATGAAAAAACTCATTTCTCCTAAAACCCGCCTTATTTCCATAACACATATTTCAAATGTATTGGGAACTATAAATCCCATAGAGGAAATTATCGAAATCGCGCATAGCCGACATATACCGGTGCTGATAGACGCGGCGCAGTCTGTGCAACATATAGCGATAGATGTGCAACAGCTCGATTGCGATTTCCTCGTTTTTTCGGGACATAAACTTTATGGTCCTAATGGGGTAGGGGCGCTTTACGGAAAAGAAAAATGGCTGAACCGGATGCCACCCTATCAGGGCGGAGGCGAGATGATAAGCACAGTGTCATTTAAAGGCACTAAATTCAATGAATTACCTTTCAAATTTGAAGCGGGAACACCGGATTATCCGGCTGTGATAGCATTAGCCGCCGCGATAAAATATATAAAAAATATTGGGCTTGACTCAATAAAAGCATACGAAGATGAGTTATTAAAATATTGTACAGATGAATTATTAAAAATAGAAGGTATCCGTATATTTGGAACCTCAGACAAGAAAAGCAGCGTTATATCGTTTCTTGTAGGCAATATTCATCATTACGATATGGGAATGCTCTTAGATAAGATGGGAATAGCCGTGCGCACAGGGCATCATTGCGCCCAACCTCTGATGGAAGAACTCGGTATAGAAGGAACTGTAAGGGCGTCAGTGGCGTTTTATAACACAAAAGAGGAAATAGATCAGTTTATATCCGGAGTTAAGCGTGTGGTTTCCATGTTTCGTTAAGGGTGATATAATCCCAAAAAAATATAATTGTAAAAGTTTATTTTCAAATTATAAAAGCTTTGTGTAAATTTGCAAACTAATTTTTGAGTAGAATGAAGATCAGAATTCTTGGTACCTTATTATTGGCAGTATTGCTCGCGTCGTGTGGCGAATATAATAAAATTCTAAAAAGTCGTGACGCCGAATTAAAATATACCTATGCTAAAAAATACTTTGAAGATAAAAAATATGGCAGGACTATAACCTTATTGGATGAAATCCTAACGAGTTATACAGGTACATCCAAAGAAGAAGAGCTTCTGTATCTATTGGCGCAAGCCTATTTCTATGACAAAGATTACACTACGGCAACCCAGTATTATACAAGATATTATAACAAATTCCCTAAGGGCGCGTACACCGAATTAGCCCGTTTCAATTCTGCTTATGGACTGTATTTGGATTCACCGGACGCCCGGTTGGATCAATCCAGTACAATCAAAGGAATACAGGAATTTAGTAATTTTCTCGAATATTATCCTCAAAGTCAGAAAGCGCCGGAAGCTCAAGATTTGATGTTTAAACTTCAGGAAAAACTTGCTTATAAAGAGTTCATGGCAGCGCGTCTGTACTACAATTTAGGGCTGTACAATAGGCAAGATTATTATGAATCATGTGTCGTATCATCACGCGAAGCCCTGAAAAGTTATCCTTTCTCTGAATTTGCGGAAGAATTTCAGATTTTGATAGTAAGGTCTCGGTTCGAACAAGCCGTATATAGTGTAGAATCAAAGAAACCTGTACGTTACAGAGACTTGATGGATGAACATTTCAATTATAAGAATATGTTTCCAAACGGTAAATATACCAAAGAGACGGAACGTTACTACCGTTCGGCGTTGAAAGCGCTGGGACAGGAAGTTGATAATGCTACAAATGAAGCTGTACAACAGGAATTAAAAAAATAAAAGACTTAATATAATTATTTTAAGAATCGCTATGGATTATAGAAAAACAAATGCAGCAGGCAATACAGTTACGCGGGACATGATGACTTTGTCCGAAGATACCGGTAATGTGTATGAAACTGTGAGAATTATCTCAAAACGTTCCAATCAGATTGCTGTTGAAATGAAACAGGATTTGGATAAGAAATTACAGGAATTTGCTTCGTATAA
>JAISKQ010000254.1 GCA_031260865.1 Prevotella sp. | reverse complement strand
TGCGGCTTTGGGCAAAAGGAAGGCAAGCAATCTGTGATTGCGCGCAGGAAAAATAGACGACAAAAAAGAACCAACGCTGTCTGAAAGACAGGACTTCTGAAAACTGTTACTTTTGTTACCTTTTAAGTTTTGAGTGTACAAGTGCACTAGTTTACAAGAGTTCTAACAAGCTCGTAAACTTGAATTCTTGAACTCTAGTAAACTAAAAAAAACTGTTACTTTTGTCACCTTTTTTGACAAAAGCCCCTCCGACCTTCCACAAAGGGAAGTCTAAGGCTTGCGCAGTCGGATTGTTGACCGTTGACAGCTCTCTGTTGACTGACATCCCTATTTCTATGGGAAGCTTATGAAAAAAATAAAAAAAAGAGATAGTCAATTAAACCTTTTCTTTTTTTTTTAGTCTGACTTTGATAATTAATTAGATTAATTTATTTATAAAGGAAATAATGAAAAGGAATATCCCTCTAATGCTATTATTATGCATACTCTTCGGATTGAGCGCGCAATCCCAAAACATGAACATAACAGGAACTATATTTGATAACGAAATGAAAGAGCCTATAGAAATGGCGAGCATTAGAATATTAAATATGAGAGACAGCGCTTATGTAACAGGTACAGTTACGGATATGAACGGAAAATTTAATGTGAGCGTAAAGCAAGGAAGATACATCGCTCATATTTCTTTTATAGGCTATTCCGACCAATTCATCAGAGTAAGCCAGCAAAGGGTCGCTATCGGAAACATATATCTGAAAGAAGACGCTATAATGTTAGGGGAAGCGGTGGTAGAAGCCAAAGCGCCTGAAATTGTAGTAAAAGGCGATACGGTCGAATATAACGCCGATTCGTATAAGGTACAGGAAAGCGCTGTATTGAGGGATCTTATAAAGAAAATACCCGGTTCGGAGATAGACGCGGATGGGAATATTACAGTAAACGGGAAATCTATCAAAAAAATACTTGTGGACGGAAAGGAATTTTTCAGCGATGATCCCAAAACAGCCTCTGAAAACCTTCCGGCTAAGATGGTGGAAAAATTACAGGTTTTAGATCAGAAATCCGACATGGCGTTGCTTACCGGATTCGATGACGGAGAGGAACAATCGGTGATAAACTTGATAGTTAAACCCGGAATGAAAGAAGGCATGATGGGTAGCGTTTCGGGAGGATATGGGAATAAAGACCGCTACGAGGCAAATGGCTTCGTCAATGTGGCAAAGAACAACAACCGGCTGTCCGCCTTAGGCAACTTCAACAATAATAATAACGCTGCCGGAGCCGGAGGGCGGAGCTGGGGCGGAGATAGAGGACTGACCGAAACGGCGATGGGGGGTGTGAATATAGCGCTGGAACCTTCCAAAAAGCTTAAATACGATGGCGATGTACAATATCGCGGCACGAACAATACCGTTGAAAGCACGACAAATACCCAGTACACTACCCGGGATATGACACAGAACAGGACGTCCTCCCAAAATAGTAACAATAAGAACCTGAACGGAAGATTCAAGTTTGAATGGAGTCTTGACTCCATGACAAATGTTATCTTTCGCCCGACTCTGTCCTATTCCAAATCGAATAGTCTTTCGGCTAACGAAACCGACCGTATGAGCAATTTGTCGCCGAATGATAACTTCTTATCAAACTCGGAATCGGCTTCCGACGGGCATACGTTGCGGCTCAATGGAAGCTTGCTGATCAACAGGAAACTTAACCGCAAAGGACGCTCTATCACATTGGAGCTGTCGGGAGGAATCTCGGATGGAAGTACGGACGGCGTAACATATTCATTAACAGATTATTATAACACAGTCTCTAATATCGTTCAGGATCAGATATATAACCAGAAAAACAAAAGCAACAACTGGCGCGCGCGCGCGTCATACTTGGAACCCATAGGTAAAAGCAATTTCTTAGAACTGGCGTACAACATATCGAGTAACTATTCCGAAACCGATAAAAAGACTTATGATAATGATGGCTCAAATCATTATACGGTTGTAGCGGAAGATTATACCCGAAACACAAAAAACTCATTCCTGAGGCAAAACGTCTCCCTTAGTTTTCAGGGGCGCAGGCAAAAATACAATTATACCATCGGAGCCGGTTTGGAACCTACCAGATCGCAAACATCCGTTGAACAGCCTAATATGCAGGAGAAAAAAGACAGGGCACGTAATTTTATAAACTTTGCCCCTCGCCTTGAGTTTAATTACCTGTGGGACAAACGTCATAACCTGAGATTAAGATATGACGGAGAAACCGGGCAAGCATCCACAAATCAGTTATACGACGGTATCATCACGCAGAACGCGACCGATACGACATGGGGTAATCCGAATTTGAGACCAAGTTTCGAACACCGTCTTAATCTGCGTTATCAGAAGTATATGCCCGAAAGAGCTTCCTCTATCATGGGTTTTGCCGATTTCAGATATACTCAGAACGCGATAGCCAGTGTGACGCGTATTGGAGCCGGAAACAGCCGTAATACGACCTACGAAAATATTGACGGGAACATGACAGGAAGGCTTATGATGATGTATAACACACCTCTTAAAAATAAAAGGTTCTCTATCAACAGTCGGACATTCGGCAACTATACCCGGGATAACACTTTTGTATCGGATAACAGTGGCGGCGACCCGCAAAAGAACACGGCGAACACATTCAGCATCGGGGAAGATCTCCGGTTAAAGTTCAACACGGATAAGTTCCAATTCAACATAGGTGGCAATTTCACATACGAAGATACAAAGCACTCTTTGTCGAAGAATATGAACAAGGCGATATACAACTATGGAGGTATAGGCGATATTCAATGGTTCTTACCCTATAACTTTGTTTTGGCAAGCGATGTGAA
>JAISKQ010000322.1 GCA_031260865.1 Prevotella sp. | reverse complement strand
TATCAACTGTTTGGATTGCTTCGGGCAAGCCTTCACAATGACGTTGTACGGTTTTTCTGTATTTGGGTATTATATCCCATAATCATAAATATTTTCATGGATTTGGTTGATTATCAGGTGTAAAACGAGAGGTTTGGATATTACAATTTCAGATAAAAGTCTTTTGCCAGTCCGATAAATTCATCCGAATAGGAGTGCCTGTCCATTTCTATTATCAAATCATTCTCCATCAAAGGAAGTTGTGTTTTGGCAAGCTCTATCAGGATGCGTTTTGGCTTGGAATCAGGTGTAGGATAAACATTGGCGACGCGGGAAACGGACAGGTTGTTTTGCGCCGCCAAAGCGAACAAACCGTCTTTGTAGTTATATGGATAAATAAGTGAAATCCTCCCTTTATCAGTCAAAAGGAGGGATGCGGCGCTTATCAGTTCCTCGACAGGCAAGCTATCGGTATGGCGCGCCAAAGTCCTGTCCTGACGCGGGGATTTTAAAGATTCGATAAAGAATGGAGGATTGGAAACAATAACGTCATATTTTTTTCGCGGATTTATGCCAAAGTTCTGAAAAGACCGGTTGAAACATCGAATCCGCGATGCAAAAGGCGACTTGCCGATATTTTCGGTAGCCTGTCCGATGGCGTCGGCGTCCATGTCTATGGCATCTATACGCACGCTGCCGTTACGTTGGGCTATCATCAAAGCGATTAATCCCGTGCCTGTTCCCACGTCAAGCACATGATAGGCATCCGACACGTCCGCCCACGCGCCCAGCAATACCCCGTCTGTTCCTACCTTCATGGCGCAACGGTCATGGTATATCGTAAATTGTTTAAACCTGAAATAAGGATTCGGCATGTATGTATTAATATGAAAATTAGCCATTAATCATTAGCTGCCGGCTACCCGCCGCCTGCTATTCGTATTTATGGCATAAAATTTGTTATATATTCAAACAAAGTTAGTTATTATTCTGTATTTTTATAGCCCTTTTGATTACAGGAATATAAATCGATAAAAACAAGGAAATTAAATATGTTCAACAGTAAGAAAGATTTGCTCAGACTTGAAGAAAATAACGGACAGGTTATTTCAATCATATCCAACGACTTCGATGATGGGGACTGCTATATAGACGAAAAAAACCTGAAGGAAGAATTGCCTATTTTGCCTCTCCGCAATACGGTAATCTTTCCGGGAACGAGTATGCCTATTTCGGTGGCGCGGACGAAATCGCTGAAACTGGTAAAAAGCGTAAGCCGCTTGAAAGGAAAATATGTAGGGCTTATCTGCCAAAAAGACGCGGAAAATGAAGACCCAGAAAAGAATGATTTATATTCGATGGGCGTGATAGGCGAGATTATACGCGTGATAGAACTGCCCGACGATGAAAATGTGACTGTCATCTTTCAGGGAAAGAAACGCTTCCGTCTGACAGAATTGACACAAACCGAGCCTTATATGAAAGGGCGTTACGAAATAAAGGAAAGTGTGCCTGTCCTGAAAAACGACACCGAATACAAGGCGTTGTTGGATTCGATACGCGACCTGATGATCCAGATGCTCAGAATGTATGGCGAACCGCCGAAAGAATTTATTCAACGGATGAAATCCGATATTGTCACTCCGGTGTTGGTCAATTATTGTTGTGGCAATTTACCTGTTCCGGGCGCGGAAAAGCAGGCGTTGCTCGAAATAAACGATGACAAAGAACGCGCTTACCGCTTGTTGGTGATACTCAATCGCGAGACTCAAATGATGGAGATGAAGCTCAACATACAGATGAGAACCCGTGAAGAAATGAATCAGCAGCAAAAAGAGTACTTTCTGCAACAACAAATCAAGACCATTCAGGATGAACTGGGAGGCAATCCGCAGCAAGCTGACCTGGAGGAATTTAAGCAAAGGGCGGCGAAGAAGAAATGGGATAAAGAAGTGGCTCAGATTTTCGAAAAGGAAATGAATAAGTTGGAACGCCTGCATCCGCAATCACCTGATTATTCGACGCAATATACTTATATAGAAACCATCCTTGATCTGCCTTGGGGTGAATACACAAAGGATAACTTCAACCTGAAGAATGCCCAAAAGGTATTGGATCAAGACCATTTCGGATTGGAAAAGGTAAAAGAACGTATTGTGGAACATCTGGCGGTGCTCAAACTGAAAGGCGATTTAAAATCACCTATCATCTGCCTCTACGGTCCTCCGGGAGTGGGAAAGACATCTTTGGGAAAATCGGTGGCAAAAGCATTGAACCGCAACTATGTGCGCGTTTCGTTGGGCGGCTTGCACGATGAATCGGAAATACGCGGACACCGCCGTACATATATAGGCGCTATGCCGGGACGAATTATTCAGAATATCTTAAAAGCCGGTTCTTCTAATCCTGTCTTTGTACTGGACGAGATCGATAAAATAGGAAACGATTTCAAAGGCGACCCTTCTTCCGCTTTGTTGGAAGTATTGGATCCTGAGCAAAATTCAACATTCCACGACAATTATCTTAATATGGATTACGACTTGTCGAAAGTGATGTTCCTTGCTACCGCCAACAATCTTTCCACCATCTCGCAGCCATTGCTCGACCGTATGGAACTCATTGACGTAAGTGGTTATATCATTGAAGAAAAAATAGAAATCGCGCGTCGTCACCTGATTCCGAAACAAAAGGAGAATCACGGATTGCAGAAAGACGCGATTGATATTCCTAAAAATACGCTGGAAAAAATTGTTGAAAATTATACCCGCGAATCGGGAGTACGCGAATTGGATAAGAAAATAGCCAAAATAATGCGTAAAGTTGCCCGTAAAGTGGCTTCGGAAGAAGATTACAAAAAAGTACTCGATCCGGAAGACCTGTATGAGTATCTGGGCGCTGTGGAATATACAAGGGATCAGTATCAAGGGAATGAATATGCCGGAGTGGTTACCGGATTGGCATGGACCTTTGTAGGCGGTGAAATTCTGTTTATAGAAACATCGTTGAGCAAAGGTAAAGCCGGCAAACTGACCCTTACCGGTAATCTGGGGGATGTGATGAAAGAATCCGCCGTGCTGGCATTGGAATACTTGCGTTCTCACGGGCAACAACTGCTGGGCATAGACGAAAAAGTATTTGATAACTGGAATGTGCACGTACACGTGCCCGAAGGAGCGATACCGAAGGACGGTCCTTCTGCCGGTGTCACAATGGTCACTTCTCTGGCGTCAGCTTTCACTCAACGTAAAGTAAGGGCGAATCTGGCGATGACCGGTGAAATAACCTTGAGGGGGAAAGTATTGCCTGTAGGCGGTATCCGGGAAAAAATACTTGCTGCCAAACGCGCGGGAATAAAGGAAATAATCCTTTGTAAAGGAAATAAAAAGGATATAGACGAGATTAAGCCGCTCTACCTGAAAGGGCTTACCTTTCATTATGTGGAAGACATAAAGCAAGTGCTGGAGATAGCCTTGCTGAAAGAGAAAGTGAAAGACCCTCTGGATTTAAGGGTAAAGGATGAGAAGGCAGAGAACTAATAACATAATAAGTGCAAATCAATTAATTTGCACTTATTTTTTTAAACAATTTTCTTACATTTGCATCACTTATGGAAAATAATCAGACACTCGGCGAGAACTTCAAGCTAATCAACAGGTATGCTATGCAATACGGCTTGTTGCTGGGATTATTTTGGGTAGTCAGATACTTGTTTCACGTTGTGGC
>JAISKQ010000236.1 GCA_031260865.1 Prevotella sp. | reverse complement strand
TTTTTCGTTTAGCCTTTAAGCCCGTGGCGGGTCGGCCTATGAAGTGGGCGTTAAAGCGTTTTTGCTTCCTTTTGCGGCTTTGGGCAAAAGGAAGGCAAGCAATCTGTGATTGCGCGCAGTAAAAATAGCCAACAAAAAATTTTAAGTTTTGAGTGTACAAGTTACAAGTTACAAGAAAATGAAGAACGGCGCGATGCGATGATTGAAAAGTGTTACTTTTGTCACTTTTTTAAGTTTTAAGTTATGAATAGTAAGTAATGAGTTTACAAGAGGTCTAGCAAGCTAGTACACTTGAATTCTTGAACTCTAGTAAACTATTTACTGAAAACTGTTACTTTTGTCACCTTTTTCAAAATTAGCTGTTAGCTTTTTGGGGAGAGGTTGAAGGGACGGAATAATTTTTCTTTGATTACTTAATAGCATCTGCGTGTAAATTGAATATATTGATGTAAATTTGCAGTTAGACAATATGGAAGGAACTTTCAATATACATAAAGGAAACATAAACGATAACGAGAAGGAGTTTGAAAACGCCTTGCGTCCTCTCACGTTTCGGAGCTTTAGCGGGCAAAACAAGGTCGTGGAGAACTTGCAAGTATTTGTCACCGCCGCCCGGATGCGGGGAGAGTCGCTCGACCACACTCTTCTTCATGGACCTCCCGGATTGGGGAAGACCACCTTGTCGAATATCATAGCGAATGAGCTGGGCGTAGGCTTTAAAATCACGTCGGGACCGGTGTTGGACAAACCCGGGGACTTGGCGGGATTGCTGACCTCTCTGGAGCCTAACGATGTGCTTTTCATTGATGAGATACACCGCCTTTCGCCAATAGTGGAGGAATACCTGTACAGCGCCATGGAGGATTATCGTATCGATATAATGATTGATAAAGGACCTAGCGCCCGTTCCGTGCAGATAGAGTTGAATCCGTTCACCCTTGTTGGGGCGACTACCCGAAGCGGCTTGCTGACAAGCCCGTTGCGCGCGCGTTTCGGTATCAATATGCACTTGGAGTATTACGATATGGAGACGCTTACCGGCATCATTCTCCGTTCGGCGGATATATTGAATATCCCGACCTCGAAAGACGCCGCGGTAGAGATCGCTTCCCGTAGCCGGGGAACACCGCGTATCGCGAACGCGTTGTTGCGGCGTATCCGCGATTTCGCGCAAGTAAAAGGCTCCGGTAAGATTGATAAAGACATCGCGACCTACGCTCTTGAAGCCCTGAATATAGACCGGTACGGGCTGGATGAGATTGATAATAAGATATTACTCATCCTTATTGATAAGTTCAAAGGAGGACCTGTGGGTATCTCTACTATCGCCACGGCTTTGGGCGAAGACGGCGGAACTATTGAAGAGGTTTACGAACCGTTCCTTATTAAGGAAGGTTTTCTGAAACGTACTCCCCGCGGGCGTGAAGCCACCGACTTGGCTTATACGCATTTGGGACGGAAAAGAGCGAGTGAGCAGGGTTTCTTGTTTTAAAGAATCATAAGTTTTTTAGTTTACCGGAATTTAAACATGCCGGAAGTTAGTACACTGTTGACTGTTGACTGAAAAGCGTATTTAGAGGGCTTGGGTCACTTAATGATTGATTATCTTGAATTTAGAATTATTTATAGCGAAACGTATCCATTTTGGCGCCGAGAAGGGGGAGAAAAAAGCGTCTTCACCCGCCATTAAGATTGCCATTGCCGGCGTCGCGATAGGTTTGGCGGCTATGATCCTGTCCCTGTCAATCGTCATCGGTTTCAAGAAAGAGGTTCGTAATAAGGTGGTCGGCTTTGGGTCTCATATTCAGATTACAAACTTAAACAATACAACATCTTACGAAACGTTGCCCGTCATTGTTACCCCCGAGCTTATCGGTAAGTTGCAAAACGAGCCGGGCGTGGAACATACTCAGGTGTACGCGACCAAGCCGGGCATTATAAAGACGAATGACGACTTTCAGGGGATAATCCTCAAAGGGGTAGGGACGGATTACGATTGGAACTTCTTTAAAAACAATATGATAGACGGCTCTATCATTAACCTGTCCGACACGGCTGTTTCCAACCCGGTTATTATATCGAAGGATATTTCCAAGAAGTTGAATTTGAAGACCGGCGACAGCTTCATCGCTTATTTTATAGAAGAACGCGTCGAAGAGCGTAGCGCCCGTAAGTTCACGATTACAGGCATATACAGCACCAATTTTGAAGATTACGACAAGCTCTTTGTCATTACCGATATTCGCCTGATACAAAAGCTCAACAAATGGGACGGCGACAGGGTAAGCGGCGTAGAGCTGCTTGTGAATGATTATGACAATCTGGATCGCGTCACGCAGGATATTTATATGGATATGATGACCTATCGCGACGCCGACGACAACACATTCCTTACGCGCTCCATCAAAGAGATGAACCCGATGATATTCAGCTGGCTTGACCTTCTGGATATGAATGTATGGGTCATTATCATCCTGATGTTCCTTATTTCTGTTTTCACGATGATTTCGGGGCTGCTTATCATTATTCTGGAAAGGACGAACATGATAGGAATATTGAAAACCCTCGGCGCGAAGAATTTCAGTATCCGCAAGACTTTCCTTTATGTGTCTTCGTTCCTAATACTGAAGGGGATGCTTTGGGGCGATATTATCGCGCTGGCTTTTCTCTTTGTACAGAAGTATTTCGGCTTGATAAAGCTGAATCCGGAAACATATTATGTGTCCGAAATGCCGGTGGATATTAATATTCTTTATATCATATTGGTCAATATCGCCACGTTGATATTGTCGGTGTTGGCGATGATAGGTCCGTCGTACCTGATAGCAAGGATAACACCCGCCAAGTCGCTACGATTCGAATAGTCCGTTATTCATGATGATAGGGTTCGTTGTTGAGGATTGTCATCGCTCTGTATAGTTGTTCCACAAAGATCAGCCTTACCATTTGATGCGAAAAGGTCATGCGCGACAGGGTCAGCTTCTCGTTCGCCTTATCATATACTGCTTGGGAAAATCCATAAGGACCGCCAATGATAAAGACCAACCGCTTGCTTACGGTATGCGTCTTCTTTTCGATATACGCGGCAAATTGCATGGAGGTATATTCTTTCCCCTTGTCATCCAACAGAACCGTATAATCGCCGGGTTGCAGGCTTTTGAGGATAAGTTCGCCTTCCTTTTCCTTTTGCAGGTCGGCAGCCATGTTTTTGGCGTTCTTAATATCGGGTATCACCTGAATGTCGAAAGGGATATAATGCTCCAGCCTTTTCCGGTATTCATTTATAGCTTCGATAAAGTAGCCGGCGTCTGTTTTGCCTATAGCGAGAAGTGTAATCTTCATACCTTGAGTTTTTTGTTTTCTTTACTGCGTACAAAAATAGGCAACAATTTACCGTTGCCTATCTTATTTGGTGAAAAAGTGAGGTTTATTTCTCGACCATCGCGGTCAATCGCTCTTTGGCTTTCTTGTTTTCCATGAGGTATTTGTCCGCTTCGTCTATATCCACGATTGAGTATTTGCCTATGCCGCATATCTGCATTTCGTCAAGCGCATCCACCAAGTTCTTGTAATTGGATTCTTTGGTCGGTTTAATCAGGACGATAAGTCCGTCTTTGGATTTCTTTACCAAGCTAACCTTATCTTTAAATTCCTTTTCTGTTATTTCTCTCTTTTGGCGTTTATGCCTTAATTCCTTTATTTTAGCCATATTATCACTGTTTCGGCTCAGCAGCATATCGCGTACGCCCAATATATTTGTTTCTTTCAGAGAAGTGTAGTCTTCATAATTAGGAAGACCCTCATAGTAATATACCTTGTCGCTTTCGCCTAAAATGACGGTGACAGACTTCGAGTCCGGCACGGAGGTTGTTACATTATCAATATCAGCCGGCATGGCGATGTCCATTACCTGCGGTATGCTGAGCGTTGTGCAAAACATGAAGAATGTGATCAGTAACATGTTCATATCCACCATCGGGGTAAAATCCACTCTTAACGCTTTTCGTTGTGGTTTCCCTTTTTTCGCGTCGCCGCTTCCTGTATCAATGTTAGCCATAATCGTTGTTTTTAGAGGGTTAAACTTCTTCTTTTATTTATTAGAGGCGGTAAGTGTTGAAATTCCATAAAAAGGATGACATTTTTTGATATATCTTTATCTTTGTACTCATATTCAATCAATATAAAGTTAAAATGAAACAAAGGATATTACTCTTTATCACTATCTTTTTCTACTTTGTACTTCTCTTTTTTATAGGGAAAATAGTTTTTCTGCTTGTTCATTCCGCCTTAGGCGGCGGGCTTAGCGTCAAAGATGTTTTTGATGTGTTGTATCATGGTTCGCCTCTCGATTTGTCGATGAGCGGCTACCTGACCGTTATACCCGCGCTGGCGCTTATCTTGTCTATCTGGATCGCGCCTAAGGCGATGACATATATTTACAATGGGTACTTCGGCGTTGTTTTCCTGCTTATAGGTGTGATAGCCGTTGTGGATATTATTGTATATCCGTATTGGGGATTTCATTTCGATTCCACTGTTTTCCTCTATCTGCAAAAGCCGAAAGAAACCTTTGCCAGCGCGTCCGTTCTCGACTTTATACGCGGTATTTTAGGGATAGCTATCTATCTGTTTGTCGTTTATTCGGGATATGTATATATCATCAGAAAGCAAGCCTCGAACCTGAGAGCGCCAAAGTCGGCGGTTAAAACTTGCCTTGTCTTGATATTATTGGCAGGGGCATTGTTTCTTCCTATAAGGGGCGGGGTCACCGTCTCCACCATGAACGTGGGTCAGGTGTATTATAGCGACAATATGTTTCTGAACCACGCGGCTATAAATCCGCAGTTCAACCTGATGTA
>JAISKQ010000243.1 GCA_031260865.1 Prevotella sp. | reverse complement strand
ATGTCCTGCTCAATAATCAAACGCGCCGCCTTTCTCAATCGGTAATTTAAGATAAACTCAACAATAGACTTATCGGTAAGCGTTTTCACTTTTGAATAAAGCTTGCTCCGGCTCATTGATAACTCGGAAGCTATATAATTAACATCAATATTCGACTGATTAAGGTTTACATCTATAATAGCTATCAGCTTTTTCAGGAAAGCATTATCCTGCTCATTCGCAGACAATTCAGCACTATCCGCATAATAGTTCTTCGCGTAGTATTCCCTCAGATGTTGCTGCCGTTTAAACACATTCCGGATCGTCAACAATAATAAATTAAAATCAATGGGCTTTTCAAAGTATATATCGGCGCCGGAACCGGCTCCTTCTAACTTAGCTTCCAGTCCGGTTTTTGCAGTCAATAGGATGACCGGTATATGAGAAGTATTTACATCTGTTTTCACCTCGCGGCATAGCTCGATACCATCTTTCAAAGGCATCATTATATCGCTGAGAATGAGATCCGCGTCTGTCTCTGTCAAAATATCGGTAGCCTCAACGCCGTTGGCAGCCTCAAGTATTTCGTAATGCAACGATAAAAAGCCGGATAAGAGAATCCTCAAGTCGTTATTATCTTCAACTATCAGTAACCTTTTTTTATCGCGACGAAGTACATCTTTCATACCATCTACAGTATCCATGTTATTTTCAGGTAATAGCTCGCTACTTACAGATTGTTCCTCGTTTTTGTCCGTTTCGGCTATCTCAGATTCATCATATATCGACACATCAGACGGAAGGAGCACGACAATATCAGTCCCTTTATTCGGCTCACTATAAATAGAAATTGAACCTTTATGCAGTAATACGAGGCTTTTTACCAACGCCAAGCCTATCCCGGTGCCAAGGTGTCGATTCAGATTAACGGTGTTTACCTTATAGAATCTTTCAAAAACATTCCTAATGGAGTCTTTCGATATACCGACACCGGTATCGCGCACCACCAAAAGAAATCCATTCTCAGGCATTTGATCTCCCGGCACAATATAACTGTACTCATATTTTGACCGGAATAAGGAATAGTCGGAATAGGTTTGTATGATAATTTCCCCTTTGTCTTTTGTATATTTGAACGCGTTATTGAGAAGGTTCATGACTACCTTTTCCACTATTTGTTTGTCCACATAGAGTGTGTCGGGGAGTTTAGGATCGCGTATTATATCAAATTTTATATCACGCTTTTGAGCGTAATCTTTAAAGTCGGAAGATAACTCCGCCACCAAACTGTTCACATTGGCGGGTTGCACTAACAATTGCATTTTCCCATTTTCAACAGTCTTGAAATCCATCAGTTCATTCACCAAATTCAACAGTCGCTGGGCATTATTCTGTAAGATACGATAATAAAACTCTTTCAGCCCTTCTTGTTTCAAATTATCTAAAGTAGCGAGAATAAGCGACAACGGCGTCTTGAAGTCATGAGATATATTCGTGAAAAAGCGTAATTGGGATTGATGAATTTCTTCTTTCTTCTGTTTGTCCAGATTGTCTATATACAATTGCTTTTTCAGTTTCAGTTTCTCGTTATAATAGTAGAAAATAACCGCCACGATACTCAAAGCGATAGCTGAATATAAAAGGTAGGCAGGCCAGCTTGCCCATGGCGCGGGCATACGTTTTACTTTAATGATTGTAGGCGTGTCACTCCAGAGTCCATCATTATTTGCCGCCAGTATTTCAAAATAGTATGTTCCGGCGGGAACCTTCGAGTACATTACCTCACGATTAGAGGCATTAACCGTTATCCAACGGTTATTATATCCTCTCAATCGATATTTGAACATATTTTTACTCGGCGACAAGTAGTTGTCGGAAGAAAACTTGAATCCGAAATTGTCCTGATTATGATTCAATATGATCTCGTTATTTAAAGAGTCTTTCCCTAAAGGCGGAATCGCGGGTACATTATCTATATAAAAATTCGAGATAATAACTTTCGGTTTGGACATATTCGGCTTAATATTTTGTGGATTGATGACCGTGAAGCCGTTAGTGCCTCCAAAGTATAGTTCTCCGGTACTGCCTCTCAAAGATGCCAGGGGATAATACACCTGTCCTTGAAAACCGTCGCTCTCATCAAATCTTTGATAGGTGTTGTACGTTATGTTATATTTGAATAGTCCGTTATCCGTACCCAGCCATAAACAATTTGAAGCGTCGATACATGCGCTATATATAGTGGAGATATTAAATTGCAGGATGTCGCGGAAAGGTATAAATTCGGAAGTGGAAGTGTCGTACTTTATAAGTCCGCGCCCTATTGTCCCTATCCATATATTGTTTTCCGCGTCTATACAGAACGACTGGGCATTGAGTGTCGCCATATCTTTGGAAGATATATTCTTTATAACCCGGGTTTTCGTATCCATCTTATAAAGCCGTTGGTGCGTTATCATCCACAGATTCCCGTAATTGTCTTTTTGAATATCAAAAACATATTCATCTTCGTCGAAAGGATAATGAGTGAATTTTCCGCTTTTAAACGACAAGAACGAAATTAGCGAACGATGAGCCTGATATGCAATCCATAACCCTGAATCTCCTTCAAGAATAATCTTTCTGAGATTATTGTTATATAAACTCTTCTCATCTTCAGGGTCATTGAGGAAATGCCGGAAGCTTTTTGTTTTTGTGTCGAAACAGTCAAGACCTCCTCTATACATAGATATCCATAGCCTTTTCTGAGAATCGAGCGCTAATGATTTTATGTGATTATAAGATAGGCTATTGCTGTTATTGTCGTGTTTGTAGAATGTAAAGGCGCCGGTCAATTTATCCAAGCAATTCAGTCCCCCGCCTTCTGTTCCTATCCATAAGAGATTACCGTCTTGGGCAAAACTACTAACAAGGTTATGATTGAGTGGGCTTTCTAAAGGAGTATATGTTTTGAAGTGTGAGTTTTCGTCCGGATCTACATAACATAAACCTCCCGCATACGTTCCTATCCATATATTCCGATGCGAATCGTCGGTAATAGTCCATACCGAATTATTTGGTAAACTAAACATATCCGCCTTTGAATGAATATATAATTGATGTCCTCCCGTCGCGGGATTCAAAATATACAAACCTCTTTGCGTCCCAATCCATATTTTCTCATTCTTATCCACATAAAAAGTTGTGACAGGAACATTCTCGCCTTTATCCGGAAACGGCAATTGCTTCTCTATTTTTTTAGTCGATATATTCATTTTCAGGACGCCGTGCCGTTTCGTTAATATCCAAAGATTATTGCCTACCCGCTTGATTCCGGCGATAGCGTAATCTGTTGGAAAACGATAGAAAAGGCTGATTTTCTGAGGGGCTTTATAATTGCAGTAATAAAAGCTGTTGTAATAAGATGCTAAAAACATATCTTTTTCGCCACAGCTAAAATAACTGATGCTTTTAATGGGTTTTTGATCATATAAAACTAATTCAGGATTATTGCTGCCCTTATTTAACCTGTATAACTCCCCCTTGTATTTATACCAGATATTATTATCCCGATCGATTGCGAGTGTTGAGGTATCCTCATCTATAATTTTCTCAAAAGAATCCGAAAGCTTGTTATACCTGAAAATCCCGTTGTTCGTCGAGATATAAAGGCGTCCTTCGGTATCTTTATCCATGCCGCGAAAACTCCAAATACCCAAATCCATGTTTTGGAAATAGGATGAATATCTTTTATATTCATATCCGTCAAAACGATACAAATCATTTTCGAGCAGAATCCATATAAATCCGTCATTATCCTGAGTTATAGATTGTACTCCATCATAATAAAATCCGCCTTTAGGAGAAAAAGTCTTAAAACGATAGGTATCTTGAGAATAAGAAAAAGAGCTTGTCAACGACAACAATAGTAAAAGAACAATATTTAGAACGTTTCGTTTCATTGATTTCGGTAGATACGATGTATTAAATGCAAATATACCTTTATGTCAGCCAATTCAAAATAATCTGTCATCTCTATCGGTAAAACATACGTCACTAATTCTAATAACTTATCCATTTGACTTCAGCCTTTTTTTGACCTCTACAAATGTAATAATTTTTGCCTTGACGACACACCTTTTTACGGGTGACCCCGTAGTTTACTAGAGTTCTATCATGCTAGTAAACTTGAATTCTTGAACTCTATTTGACTGAAAAGAGGAATTTAGGGAGTCACTATTTATTCCTCTTCCACATTTTCAAAATCTGAAAATGCGATATAAGCTAATTTGAGCGGGTATATTTCAGTGGAAGATATGTCCGGAAATAAGTTTATAGCCGGAACGTTCTCCATTTCCTGATTATTATTCAGCATAACATATAAGCTATATTTCAGAGGATTCTCCAATCCGCTTTGCAGAACAAGGAAAGTATTCATTTCATCTCCAAACTTTGTGTAAGTGAGGATACCTTGTATCTCATCAGGACGGGATTTCGGAAATAATGACTGAATATTACTTATATTCAACGTCTTATTGTAAGGCTCTTTGTTGATTATGGTATAATCATAGCCGGTTTCGGTTTTGACTAACTTGATAGTGAATTTTGAATTTATCTCCACTATAGCTTTACGTTGGAAGGTCTGGGCATTTGCCACTCCCGCAAAAAGAATAAAAAGAATAGTTATACAAGTTTTCATTTTGTTTAGTGTTATTTATTATGAAATAGTTTAATAATTGATTAAAGAATTTATTTATATTTATCTGTGTGTTAGTCGTTTTTATTACATGCACAATGAATACTTAGCTCATTTACTTAATTTAATGGCTTTTCCCGTCTTATTACTCTTGATAGCAGCCTCCAGTATTTCCACTACGATCACGTTGTTTTCCAAAGAAGATAAATCGGTCGGCTTTACGGTTATTTCGCCTCTTACTACGGCCTTCAGGTAATAGAAAGAGTCATTATATGGCTTGGGCAGCTTTTCGGCGACAAGCTTCTGTTCTTTATTCTCGGCATATAC
>JAISKQ010000170.1 GCA_031260865.1 Prevotella sp. | reverse complement strand
CCGTGTTTAATACTATTAAATATTGAATTCAGCGACTAACGTCCAATTCCGGGCGCAATCACAGATTGCTTGCCTTCTTTTTACCCAAAGCCGCGATAAATACAGTGAACAGTAAACCTTTCTCCTAGCCCCCTCCAAAGGTGGGGAGAAGCAGTTGATTATAAAAATTAAAATGAATGTCGTTTATAATACCTAAGTCAAATAATTTCGTCTTCGTCATTGCGAGGAGGAACGACGAAGCAATCCATATCAACTCTTTGGATTGCTTCGGGCAAGCCCTCGCAATGACGTTGTACGGTTTTTCTGCATTTGGGTATTATATCCCATAATCATTAAAATTAATTACGAGAAACGATGAATAAAAGTCAACCTTTTCCGTGAAAAAAATTCTAAATATGTCATTTTTCTAAAACAAAATTATCTAATAGAAAGGAGTTACAAGTTACAAGTTACGAGAAGGATATTAAGAGTTGGAAGTAATGAGTTTTGAGTTTACAAGAAATGAAGAATGGCGCGAAGCGATGATGACTAAAAGTGTTACTTTTGTTTCTTTTTTTAAGTTTTTGAGTATACAAGCTTGCAAGTGTACAAGTTTACAAGAACGAAGAATGGCGCGAAGCGGTGTTACCCGAAAAGTGTTACTTTTGTCACTTTTTTAAGTTTTTGAGTATACAAGCTTGCAAGTGTACAAGTTTACAAGAACGAAGAATGGCGCGAAGCGATGATGACTGAAAACTGTTACTTTTTTAAGTTTTGAGTTTACAAGCTTGCAAGTGTACAAGTTTACAAGTTTACAAGAACGAAGAATGGCGCGAAGCGATGATGACTGAAAACTGTTACTTTTGTTACCTTTTTAGAACTATAGCAAACTTGAAATCTTGTAAACTTGTAAACTTGAAAACTGTTACTTTTGTCACCTTTTTCACAATGAAGCATTCCCTTGCGGCTTTCCGAATTGAGCCGAAAAAATTCTTCTTACAGAAATTAGAGATTTATTAGAAGAACAAAACAAAAAATAAATATCTTTGATTAGTCAAACTAACAAATTTATAGTTATGCTGAAATATTTATCATTACTATGCGTAGCGTTCGCGCTATTGCTTACAAGTTGCGGAAGCGTACCTGTAACAGGACGTAAACAACTAAATTTGGTATCGAACCAAGAAGTGCTGACATTGAGCTTGCAGCAATATGATGATTTTATGAAGACCGCCCCTAAGTCAACCGACAAGGCTAACACCGCTGTGGTGCAAACGGTGGGCAGGAATATTGCTAATGCGGTAGAAACTTATCTCAAAAACAATGGCTATGCCGATGAATTAGCTTCGTACGCATGGGAGTTTAACCTTGTGAAAAGCGCCGATGTGAACGCCTTTTGTATGCCGGGCGGTAAAATCGTTGTATATGAGGGTATATTGCCTTACACCCAGAACGAAATAGGGCTTGCCGTGGTATTGGGGCATGAAGTGGCGCACGCTGTGGCAAAACATGCTAACGAACGGATGAGCCAACAAATGCTGACCGAGTACGGAACGGCCGCGGCTGGTACGGTTTTGGGCAAAGCTTCGACGGGCGTGCAACAGGCTGCCGCCGTGGCATTGGGTTTAGGTACTCAGTACGGTATATTGTTGCCATATTCGCGCAAGCAAGAACTGGAAGCCGATAAACTGGGCTTGATCTTTATGGCGATGGCGGGCTATGATCCAAGTCAGGCGGCGGCTTTTTGGCAACGGATGTCTCAACAGGGAAGCAGTACTCCCGAATTTATGAGTACCCACCCTTCGGATAACACACGTATTCAGCAAATACAGAAAGATTTACCGGAAGCGTTAAAGTATTACGGAAAGGGCACAGGCACAACGAATACCGGTTCTGCCAAGACCTCCAGCCAGTGGAAATTCTAAATAATGGAATAGAGTAAAATAAGATTTTCTCTCTAATATCTAATGTAGGTGCAACGCCTTGTGACAGGTGCGATAATATTGGTATGCGCTGTAGTCGCGAAAGAATATTTATCTATTAATAATTATAAACAAGTATTTTTTTTATATTTTTACGCTGCGTTTTAAGCAACAAATACAGAAGTAAAATTTATTCTGCTTCTGCCAAGTCGCAAGAAACGACTAATGTAATTGAACTTAAAATATATGGAAGAAGAAAAAATCGAATTACCTGAGATAAATTATTCCGATGACGATGTAAAAACCCTCGATTGGCAGGAACATATCCGCCGACGTCCCGGTATGTATATCGGCAAATTGGGAGACGGTACGTTTGCCGATGATGGTATCTATGTGCTATTGAAAGAAGTGCTGGATAACTCCATCGACGAATATATGATGGGATTTGGTAAGACGATTGAAATATCCATCGAAGAAGGCGTTGTCAAAGTTCGTGACCATGGACGCGGCGTACCTCTTGGAAAAGTAAAAGACGTATCTTCGAAAATGAATACCGGAGCCAAATACGATTCCAAAGCTTTCAAAAAGTCGGTGGGTCTTAATGGGGTCGGTATCAAAGCGGTAAACGCCCTATCCTCTTTCTTCCTTATACAAAGCTTCCGTGACGGACAAACCACAGCGGTTGAATATAGCAGGGCGATTGTAACCAAAGAGGAGAATATTCAACCGACAAATGAACAAAATGGTACATTGATTGAGTTTATCCCCGATAATACAATATTTACAAATTATGTTTTCAGGGATGATTATGTGGAAAGTCTTCTCAAAAACTATGTGTTTCTGAACACAGGACTTACCATCATATATAATGATAAAAAGTTCTTCTCCAAAAACGGATTGGTGGATTTGCTGAACGAAAATATGACTTCGGAAGCCATCTATCCTATTATACATCTAAAAGATTCGGATATAGAGGTGGTTATTACACACACCGATCAGTATGGCGAAGAATATTATTCTTTTGTCAATGGGCAGCATACAACGCAAGGCGGTACGCACCAGTCGGCTTTCCGTGAATCATTGTCCCGTGTTATCAAAGAATTTTACAATAAGAATTTCGATTACGCGGATATACGCAGCGGTATAGTAGCGGCTATCAGCATAAAAGTGGAAGAACCTGTATTTGAGTCCCAAACCAAAACCAAACTGGGTTCTAAGGATATGGGTCCCGGCGGTCTGTCGGTACAGAAATTTATAGGAGACTTTTTGAAAAAGGAATTGGATAATTATCTCCACAAACACGCCGATGTATCCGAGGCTTTATTAAAAAAGATACTGGAATCGGAGAAAGAACGTAAAGCCATAGCCGGCGTTACTAAATTAGCCCGCGAACGCGCCAAGAAAGCAAACTTGCATAACAGGAAGTTGCGCGATTGCCGCATTCACTATAATGATACAAAAGGCGATAACCTGGACGACACCAGCATTTTCATCACCGAGGGAGATTCCGCGAGCGGATCTATCACTAAAAGCCGCAATCCGAATCTGCAAGCAGTATTCAGCTTACGGGGCAAGCCCTTAAACAGCTTTGGGTTGACCAAAAAGATTGTGTATGAAAACGAAGAGTTCAACCTGCTGCAAGCGGCTCTGAATATTGAAGACGGATTGGACGGATTGCGCTATAATAAAATAATAGTGGCTACCGACGCCGACACCGATGGTATGCACATTCGGTTGTTGCTACTGACTTTCTTTTTACAGTTCTTCCCAGATCTGATAAAAAAGAACCATGTTTACATCCTTCAAACGCCGCTGTTCCGTGTCAGGAATAAAAAAGAAACAGCCTATTGCTACACAGAGGAAGAACGACTGAACGCGATCAGCCGATTGGGTACAAATCCGGAGATCACGCGATTCAAAGGGTTGGGAGAAATATCGCCTGATGAGTTCAGGCACTTCATCGGAAAAGATATTCGCCTCGATCGTGTATCAATGAAGAAAGAAGACCTGGTAAACAATATGCTCAACTTCTATATGGGTAAGAATACGCCCGAAAGGCAGGAGTTTATCATTGGCAATTTGGTTATAGAAGAAGATTAAAAAATAAATATGTCAATTAGCGGATGTACTGATGGCATAAAGCGACAAAAAATTTCTTACATTTGTAAAGTGTAATACCGACAAAATGAAATAAAATAATTCATAATATTAATCTTAAATATAATTGTATGTTTAAAAATCATCCTAAAGGTTTAGTAGCCGCGTCATTATCCAATATGGGGGAACGCTTCGGTTTCTATATAATGATGGCTATCCTTACTCTGTTTTTAATGTCTAAGTTTGGATTAGACAAGACTCATGCGGGAATAATTTACTCCGTATTCTATTTTTGTATTTATGCTTTTGCCCTTATCGGAGGACTTATCGCTGATAAGACAAAAAAGTATAAAAGTACAATTCAGTTTGGCATCGTGTTAATGGCTATTGGTTATCTGATCATTGCAATTCCAAGCCCTACTCCTGTATCCAGTTTTTGGCCTTTTATCATACTTACATGTTTTGGCTTGTTTGTTATAGCTTTT
The DNA here is from genome assembly GCA_031260865.1 of Prevotella sp. Classification (GTDB taxonomy): domain Bacteria; phylum Bacteroidota; class Bacteroidia; order Bacteroidales; family Dysgonomonadaceae; genus Dysgonomonas. The sequence goes on along the minus strand of JAISKQ010000170.1, from coordinate 1,398 downwards.
GGTAATGGTCTATTCAAAGGAAACTTACAAGCATTAGTCGGTCAAATGTATGATAATCCGCAATATGGGAAAATGCGCGATTCAGGATTCTCTTTATTTTATATGTTCATTAATGTGGGCGCTATTTTTGCCCCACTCATTGCGGTAGGGATTAGAAACTGGTGGTTAAAAACAAATGGTTTTTCATACAATTCCGATCTTCCGGCTCTTTGTCATCAATACCTAAATGGTACACTTTCAGGTGAAGCCTCTACACGCCTAAGTGAATTGGCTCCATTGGCAAGTTTAAATGGCGCTCCTACAGATTTAACTGTATTTGCGAATGAATATCTGAATGTCTTCAATACAGGATTCCATTATGCCTTTGGTATAGCAATTTTTGCCATGTTGATTTCATTTATCATATATACAATAAATAAAAAAAGTTTTCCGGATCCAGCTCTCAAGACTCAAACAACAAATGTATCAGCTGATGTTCCTGCTGATAAAGAGATGGATAAGAATGAAATTAAACAACGCCTATATGCTTTATTCGCGGTATTTGCCGTTGTAATATTCTTCTGGTTCTCATTCCATCAAAATGGTTTGACACTGACATATTTTGCAAATGAGTACGTGGATTTAAGTAAAATGGAACTTAACATATTTGGATTAGTGACATTGAAAGGCGCGGAATTATTCCAATCATTTAACCCGCTGTTTGTTGTCCTTCTAACCCCTATCGTTTTAGCTGTCTTCGGTTGGTTACGAGCTAAAGGAAAAGAGCCTTCAGCACCTAAAAAGATCGCGATAGGCATGGGTATAGCTGCCTTAGCATACATTGTGATGTCTTTAGGTTCATTAGGTTTGCCTGCAAATGCAGAAGTAAAGGCAATGGGAGGATTAGCCGATTCGGCACGTGTTACACCATTCTTGTTAATTGGCACATATCTAATATTGACTGTCGCCGAATTATTTATCAGCCCTTTGGGTATATCATTTGTTTCTAAGGTTGCACCTCCGCAATATCAAGGTATAATGCAGGGCTGTTGGCTTGGAGCCACTGCCGTAGGAAATCAGCTTCTGTTTATTGGCGCAATATTGTATGAAAGTATTCCAATATGGGCAACATGGCTTGTATTCGTAACTGCTTGTTCAATCTCCATGTTCACCATGCTGTTTATGTTGAAATGGCTTGAGCGGATAACAAAATAAAAGATAAGATTATCAAGATAAAAATCCCGATTCTTACTATTCAGAATCGGGATTTCTATTTTTATGTATATCTTCTTCAATTTTTCGGAGTACCATTCGGCTCTGTTTTTACCTTCTTTTTCCTGCGAAAGATGATAATCGAATAAATGATAATCAGAACAGATGTTCCGCATAGCAGATAAACTCCGCTTCCGATTCCCGGCA
>JAISKQ010000156.1 GCA_031260865.1 Prevotella sp. | reverse complement strand
ATATTAGGCGATGAAGACCATTTAGGCGACATGGACTTTAAGGTTTGTGGAACAAAAGATGGTATAACCGCTACCCAAATGGATATAAAAGTGGACGGCTTGTCTTACGAAATACTTGAAAAAGCATTGAATCAGGCACGTGAAGGACGTTTACATATAATGGGTAAGATTCTGGAAACATTACCTGAGCCACGCGCCGACTTTAAAGAAAACGCGCCTCGTATCGAAGTCATCATTATCAATAAAGAATTTATTGGAGCGGTGATAGGCCCGGGTGGTAAGATTATTCAAGGCATACAGGAAGAAACCGGCGCCACAGTGACTATTGAGGAAATAGACGGCTATGGACGCGTGGAAATCTCCGCTACCAACAGGAAATCAATTGAGGCTGCCGTTGCCAAGGTGAAGGGAATCGTAGCTGTTCCTGAAGTAGGAGAGGTTTATCCTGCCAAAGTACGCTCGGTAATGCCTTATGGCGCATTCTGCGAATTTCTTCCGGGAAAAGACGGATTGCTTCATATCTCTGAAATCTCTTGGGATCGTATCGAAGATATGGAAAAGGCCGGCTTGAAAGAAGGTGATGAGATAGAAGTGAAACTGATTGATGTTGACCCTAAAACAGGTAAATTCAAACTTTCACGCAAGGTACTTCTTCCTCGTCCTCCAAGACCGGAAAGACCGTTGCAGAAGAATAATGACGGAAACGCTCCGGCTCAATCATAATTGAATTGAATTTATACAGATAAAAAAGCGGCTAAGAAATTGATTCTTAGCCGTTTTTCTATATCTTGATAATCTTGCCACACGCCCTATATCTTCAGGGTACTCTCTTCCTCTTCTTCGTCGTCCGTATCTTTCGGCGCGGGTTTGACAAGGAAGCGGCTTATTTCAAAGAGCATATACAGAGGTATAAACACGATGGATAAGGTAAACGGATCACCGGATGGGGTTATAATGGCAGATAAAACCAATAAGCCTACAATAGCATGCCTCCTGTATCTCTTGAAGAACGACCTGTTTAGCAATCCCAACTGCGATAGTAACCAAGAGACTAAGGGCAATTCAAAAACAAGTCCCATCACAAAAATCAGCATCAGGAAGTTATCCATATATGAATCCAACGAAATTTGGTTCAAGATGCTTTCACTCAACTGATATTCAGCTAAGAAGCGGAATGTCATCGGAAAAACCAAACTATAGCCGACAAGGCAACCGACAAAAAACATAAGTGTCCCAAATACAAATACCCAGCGTATGCTTTTTTTCTCCTCGGAGTATAAAGCCGGACTAACAAAACGCCATATCTCAAAAACTAGATATGGAAAGGTAAGTATAAGCGCCAGCCAAAAAGAAGTTGTCATGTGCCTGAAAAACTGCGATGCCAGATTAATATTGATAATGACAACATGAAATGTATCGTCGCAAAAATCAGGAAGAAAGGGGATGGCTGATGTGATATTGCACATGTATTTATATAAGAAAAAGTCGGCGCGGGTAGGTCCCATAATTATACTGTCGTATATATACGGCATCACGATGAAACCGGCAATAGCAAAAACGAACAAAGCGGCGATAGACCTGACTAGCGTCCACCGGAGTTCTTCCAAATGATCCCAAAAGGACATTCCCTCATTAGTCTCTGTCTCTTCCATAGAAGTGTACTATTTCAATCTTTTTTAGTTGTAGTATCGTTATTCACGTCTATATCGTCTTCAATACCTTTTACTCCTTCTTTGAAGTTTTTGATGCCTTTTCCAATACCTTTCATCAGTTCGGGAATCTTACGACCTCCAAAAAGTAATAGTACAATTATAGCTATGACAATGATTTCACCTGTTCCAAGGTTTCCTAAAAATAATAATGTGTTCATGATTTTTAAGTGTTTTATATGATGTATTTATTCTCAACCGTTTTCAGCATGTAAAATAAGATAAATAATATCTAAAAAGCGAATATAATTCCATATTTATTTCTTTTTAGCACAAGGACAAATATGGTCTTAACGATATTCCTGTAAGATTTTATCCTCTAATGCAGGTGTACAATACGCTTTGTATTCTCCATCTTCATCACAGATAAACACAGCGTCCAGTTCGGGGCATCCATCCATCCATTCCAGCGCTTTATCTAATCCGGCTACCATAAATGCCGTGGCGTAAGCGTCGGCGGTAAGCGAATCATCAGCTACAACGGTAACCGATAATAAATTATGCTTTGCCGGATAGCCTGTCGCCGGGTTTATGGTATGCGTTATTTTTTGTCCGTTCTCAATATAGAATTGCCGGTAATTTCCTGATGTGGCAATCCCTTTGTCGGTTATTTGCAGAATCACCTGCAAAGCTTGTCCGGGAATAAGGTTATTCTCCGATGGGCGATCGATACCTATTCGCCACGCCTCTCCTTGGGTATTTTCGCCTTTCACCCGAATTTCGCCCCCTATTTCGACTAAATAGTCGGAACATCCGTGTTGCTCCAGAAAAGACGCGACAATGTCAGCCGAATAGCCTTTTGCTATCGCGTTTACGTTTAATACAATA
>JAISKQ010000222.1 GCA_031260865.1 Prevotella sp. | reverse complement strand
CTTCTCAGAGGAATGTTGTATAAGCTAAACTTTCCCATGTATTGTATTTATAACTCAAAAGAACGGCGCAAAGGTATAAAGTTTTTTTTGAATAAATAAATATTTTAAGCGTTATCTTCTTCTATACCCAAGCCAAGCGCCCTCAATCTAATTTTAAAAAGTGACAAAAGTAACAGTTTTTTTTAGTTTACTAGAGTTCGAGAGTTCAAGTTTACTAGCATGCTAACTTGCTAGAACTCTTGTAAACTTGTGCACTCAAAACTTAAAAAGGTGACAAAAGTAACAGTTTTCAGGTAACACTGCTTCGCACCATTCATTCTTCTTTCTTTTCTTGTAAACTTGTACACTTGAAAACTCAAAACTCATTACTCAAAACTTCCAACTCTTCTTAATTCTTTACACCTGCGCGAGCGATAGTAAAAAGTCCTGCAAGGACGACAACTGCAATAACCGTAGGTGTAGCGTAGCGCAACCTACGGTTATGCACATCTTATCCCTGCGGGATATCGGGAAAAGGTAACAAAAGTAACACTTTTCAGTCATCACCGCTTCGCGCCATTCTTCGTTCTTGTAAACTTGTACACTTGCAAGCTTGTAAACTCAAAACTTAAAAAAGGTGACAAAAGTAACACTTTTCAGTCATCACCGCTTCGCGCCATTCTTCGTTCTTGTAAACTTGTACACTTGCAAGCTTGTACACTCAAAACTTAAAAGGTGACAAAAGTAACAGTTTTCAGTTATCACCGCTTTGCGCCATTCTTCGTTCTCGTACACTTGTACACTTGCAAGCTTGTACACTAAAAATTTAAAAAGGTGACAAAAGTAACACTTTTCAGTCTTCATCGCTTCGCGTATTCCCCCCTTGGGGGGACAAAGGGGGGCTAACTCGTAACTTGTAACTGCTCTATATTAGATAATTTTGTTTGAAAAAAATGCAGATAATTTCTGTTTTTTCTACTTTTTTTATTCATAATTGGCTACGCTGAACGTTGTTTCTTAATTCTGCTTTGATGACAAAGTTAACAAGTACCTGATAGAAGTTGAACCTAAAAAAACGGAAGAATTTCATATTTATCATGTATCTTTGCCTTATCAAAAACACAATGAAAATCGGAATGAAAAATTTTTGCTTGATTCTTATAATACTTATAATTGTACCCGCCGCATGGTTTTCATCCTGTTCCGGATCGGATGATTACAACGATAACGAAAAGCCTGTAATTTCCAATGTACGGTTTAATTCAAATGACACGATTATCTATAATAATGAAACAATAACAATTAATGATTCGCTCAACACGGAGGCAAACCGTATCGACACGCTCGTTATAGGTAAAATAGTATATCTGACAGCCCGGTTTCAGGATAATTTGGCTCTTTCCGGCTATAAGGTGGCGCTTGACAGCGTTCTCGAAAATAGAGGAAATGGTAAAGATAGCGCATATACCTTCTATGCGTTGGGAGCTAACATATTTGGAGAAAAAAGAGACGTGAAAGACACGATTATCAGACGTAACAACCTGTTAACCATACCCAATTTCTTCCTTAGAGCAAAGACAAACGAGACTGTGCCTATACGCGAGGGCGAATACAGTATGAAAGTCGTTTGCGGCGATAAGTATGGCGGTGAAAATTCCAGGGATTCGGTTATTTCTAAAGTGATGCTGTTCTCGCGCGAAACAATTTATAACATACGCAAGAAATAACGAAATCATCATCAAAGAGTATTTACCAGCTCCCGCTGCTCCTTAAAGAATTTGGCGCGTTGTATCTCTCCACTTTCGGAAATGAGTGTGGATAACCTTTTCAGGGAGTCTATCCACTTTTTCAGCTTTTCGCAGACACTTTCATCCAAAGATATTACGGCGTTCAACGCGAAAGTCTTTATATGGCTGATACGCGCGTCTTCTGTCTGTATGTAAGTATATGTGGATTCAAAATTAACATTGGATAAATAGAATTGAACTTTATTTCCTGTGTCAAACTGCCCCTTAACGGCAAGTTTTTCTAATTTATCAATAAAATCAAACAAATCCTTTTTCAACGCGGCGACATCTTCCGCTGTAATATAGGAAATACTGTAAAAGTACTTAATATCATTTACTAAGTATATGAATATAGAATTATTAAAGATATAATATGAATAATTTATATAGGTGGATTCTTTCTGATATTGCTCCATTATCTTGTCGAGTTTTGGAGTTATCTCTATATCATTCATCGATTTAACAGAATCCAATTCATTTGTTTGATATAAAGATTTGAACATGTAAAACTTCGTCAGGTACTTGTGTCCAATATACAGTGTTTGCGGGAAAAAATTCGCGGAAGAACCGCTTTCCCTGTATGTCTGTTTTCGCGAAGTATTCAAAAACTCATTGAGTTTAACTATTTGAGCATGATTAACATCCATCGGGTTTACAAACTCTGTGAACTTCAATGGAAATGATTTATTTTGTTGTTGTGCAAAACCGGTGATACTATCAAGGGAAATATCCAGATTGTGGGATATAATAGATAATTCCTCGAACGTGAATGGTACCCTGCCTTGCAGCCTGCGGTACACAGCTTCTTTCCCTATAAATAGAATATTCATCAGAAAATTTGTAATAGTCTCACCCTTAGGAACTTTTTCTTTTATCGCGTTTATTATATTATTGTGTAGGATATTAGCATTCATCGGATACTATATTAACCGGATAAAACATTATTAATTTAGAGGAATACGAAGATAAGATTTAATTTCAAAAAGAAAAAAGGAAAATTACATATTTATATTCTTCAATCTGAATGGAAATAATGAATATATTTCATTTTATTGGTTCAATTTTGTTAGCTATTTTTACCGCGCGCAATCACAGATTGCTTGCCTTCCTTTTGCCCAAAGCCGCAAAAGGAAGCAAAAACGCTTTAACGCCCACTTCATAGGCCGACCCGCTACGGGCTTAAAGGCTAA
>JAISKQ010000335.1 GCA_031260865.1 Prevotella sp. | reverse complement strand
TTGACAAAGTTGCCTTTTGTCGAAAAAATCTATCCTACGGACGCTAATTTTCTGTTGGTGAGGGTGGATGACGCCGATGGATTGTATAAAAAATTGGCGGACAAAGGAGTGATTGTGCGCAACCGTAATTCCGTATCCCTTTGCGCGGGATGTTTGCGCATCACGGTGGGCACGGATGAAGAGAATAAAATATTGATAGAGACTTTACACACTTTATAAATTAAGAAATTGGGCTTGTGAAAAATATTATTGTTATAAGTATCCTTATTTGTTTGAGCGTTAGCTGCAAGAAGCCGGTTTCTTCAGACTCAAACGCCGTTTCGGAGAAAGAGGCGTTAAACGCTTTAGATACGGTCGTTTCACCGGAAATGGAATATATTGATGGTAAATTAGCAGAGAAAATAAAACCGGCGATTGATGATTGGCTGAAATATTATGCTCTGGACATTTCGGATTTTAGGACGAAGCAGGTTTCCTCCTTGGATATTGAAAAGCTGAAGAGTGATACGGCGTATTCGTACCATAATTATATCGGATTTACGAAAGGCAGGAATGTGTATAACCCCCGGTTTTATGATTATTCTCCCGATAAGTCGCGGTATGTAAATCTGTTGGAGGCGTCGTCCGTCTTTCTTGCCGAAGACGGGAAGTACCATTTTGGCGGATCGGATGATAACCAGGGAATCTCATTGTTTAATAGAAAAGACAAAAGCGCTGTTTTAGTCTCATACCGGGGATATTCGGATAGCGCTGACGCTGTGTTCTGGATCGATGATCGAATGTTTGTCATCGTCGGTTACGCCGCGTATAACGATCCGGGTGAATTTACGATGGAAGTCTTTGATATGGAGCAAAATACGAAAAGCAAATATATTTTGTCCCGGGTACGCAAGACCGACAAATCATATCTGATGGCTGTCAATATGAAGAATCGAAACGTTATCATTGACTGATGAGGCGATTCCTCCAATAATAAAAAGGTCTGAAACCTTAAATGAAAAATAACAGATGAAAAGAAGGGCTTTATTTATAGATAGGGATGGTACGCTGGTGATAGAACCGCCGGTAGATTATCAGTTGGATAGCCTTGAAAAATTAGAGTTTTATCCCAAAGTGATGCGTAATCTTTATTTTATTCGTAAAAATCTTGATTTTGAATTTGTTATGGTTACTAATCAGGATGGTTTGGGTACTTTGTCCTTTCCGGAAGATACATTCCTGCCTGCTCATGACAAGATATTGAAGACGCTGGAAGGTGAAGGCGTTGTGTTTGATGATATTCTTATCGACAGGAGTTTTCCGGAAGATAACGCCCCAACGCGTAAACCCGGAATAGGGATGTTCGGTAAATACCTTACGGGAGAATATGATTTGGAACATTCCTATGTCATAGGTGATAGGCCAACGGATGTGGAATTGGCTAAGAACCTTGGTTGTAAAGCTATTTTTATGCAAGATGACACATCCTTGCTGGACAATCTGAAAGACTTCTGCGCGCTGCGAACAACCGATTGGGATGTCATAAGCGAGTTCCTTTTCGCGGGAGAACGTAAAGCCGAAGTGAAACGCGCGACCAAAGAAACGGATATTTATATAGCTTTGAATCTTGATGGTAAGGGCGATTGCGATATATCCACAGGATTAGGCTTTTTCGATCACATGCTGGAACAAATCGGTAAACATTCGGGTACTGACCTTATTATAAAGGTAAATGGCGATCTGAATGTAGATGAACACCATACGATAGAAGACACGGCGATCGCTTTGGGCGAAGCTTTGTACAAAGCCTTTGGAGACAAGAGAGGTATTGAACGTTATGGCTTTTGCTTACCTATGGATGATTGCTTATGCTCCGTGGCGCTCGACTTTGGCGGTCGTCCGTGGCTGGTTTGGGACGCTTCGTTTCATCGCGAAAGGGTAGGGGATATGCCCACCGAGATGTTTCTGCATTTCTTCAAATCCTTGAGCGACTCGGCTAAGATGAATCTGAACATAAAAGCGGAAGGAACAAATGAACATCACAAAATAGAAGGCATATTCAAAGCCTTTGCCCGCGCGTTAAAGATGGCGAAGAAAAGGGATATATTCAACTATGAATTGCCATCGACAAAGGGCGTCATATAGCTGATAGGTTGTGTCATAAAAAGGATTAACCATAATTTTCCACCGGCAACCGACATTCTTGAAAAGTATTTTTCGTAAAATTGACTTTTTGCCTGAAAATCAAAAAAAATAATTATAAATTTGTACAAACTTAAAATCAAAAAATATAAAAAAGCAAAAATATCGTAATTTAAAATATTAATATACGGGCTTTTAGCCTTTATTCTCTCAATCTCGAAATCTGGTAAATTTCACCGAGAATAAAGTGCGGAGGTTCACGTCTTCGGGCGTGAACTGTTTGCGCTTATTTGGTGAAACGGTTTACCAGAGCCGGAGATTGAAAATAAGCATTCAGCAAGCAGTTTCACGCTTTTTTTGTTTGCCTGAGTTTAAGGGTTTTGCTCGCAACTCTTAAAATATATGGCAAATACTAACTTAACCGATGCCAAGAACGCCAAAAATGACGAGTTTTACACTGTGGCTGAGATATTCAGAGTTATAAACAACTTTTCGGATGAATATAAGCTTCCTTTTTCAATGCATATTTCAGGATATAAGTATGAAGAAATAGCAAAAGAACTGGTTTTGCCTATCGGCACGGTGAAGAGTCGTGTTTCCTTCGCGCGGAAACGCCTTCAAGAGCTATTGATTGATTATAAATATCAAGACAGAAAGTAGATTGAGCAGTATTTTTAATCTTTTATAATATATATTAACACCGACAAACGGCGAAAAACCGTCATCTCTTTTTTACAAAATTATCTAATAGGAAGTAGTTACAAGTTACGAGTTACAAGAAGAAAAGAAGAGTTGGAAGTTTTGAGTAATAAGTTATGAGTCAAAGAAGAAAAAGCTACTGAAGAAAGTAATAAAGAGTTGTTACTTTTGTCACTTTTTTAAGTTTTGAGTTTACACGCGTGCAAGCGTGCAAGTTTACAAGGACGAAGAATGGCGCGAAGCGGTGATAACTAAAAGTGTTACTTTTGTCACCTTTTTAGAAATCTAGTAAACTTGAACTCTAATAAACTTGAACTCTAAACTGTTACTTTTGTCACCTTTTTAAAAGAACCATCCTTTTATAGTGAGTTCTTTGAAACGGTGATAAAGTGCTGTATGGTAATGTAATTTGCTTGTTTTCATGTTGTTATCCATACTGATTACTCTTGCGTACAAAAATATGTTTTTCAGGGGATTGAAAAATAATTTTTCGTACTTTTGCAGCGATGAAGAAATATATAGTACTCCTGTTTCTGTTTTTTGCGGTATTCTCGGCTTTGACGGCTCAACTCAAGAGAATTCCGTTGCCATCCAATGTCGGGACAAAGACAGATTCGGCGCGGGTGGAGATAGATAAAATGTCCGCGAGCGCACGTACAATAGATACAACCAAAATTCAGGTTCCTAATATTTATGTATGGAAAATAACGCCGCGTCTGGGCGAGCGTGTGTTCGTGCCGCGGGACTCGGCTGTATTGGACTTTCATCAAAGCATGTTGGTTGACGGCAAAGGCGTGGCCATAGGTTATTTAGGTAATATAGGCTCTCCCGCTCAGTCTAAGGTTTTCTTTGAACGTCCTGAAACGTCCCGCTTTATTTTTATGGACGCGATGCGTTTTTGGCGGAAGAACCCCGAAGATCAGTACTTCTACAATACAAAAGTCCCTTATTCGGAGGTTAAATATCAAAGCGGCGGCGGAGGGCAAAGCGCCGAAAACCGTTTCCAAGCGGAACTGACCATGAATATGGGAAAGAAACTGAATGTCGGTTTTGACTTCGATTATATCTACTCCCGCGGATTTTATACCTCTCTATCCAATAAAGAGGTAAGCTATGATTTCTACGCGAGTTATATAGGCGACAAATATAAGATGCACGCTTTCTTCCATAATAATAATCTCACAAATATAGAAAATGGGGGAATAAAAGATACTTTGTACATTACCAACCCGGACGACCCGTCTATAACGAACTCAAACTTCAAAGGGAACTCTTTGGATATTCCGACGCGAGTGAAGGATACATGGAATAGGTTGCGAGGGCGTCATCTTTATGTTACTAACCGCTATGATTTGGGCGATGACTCCGAGGAATATCAGGTGAACGACAGTGTGGTAGGGGTGCGCAAGAAGAAAAACTACATTCCGTTGGCAAGCGCTATTCTGACTACCCATTATACCGACCAGCGTCGAAGAGTGAGTACTATATTCTCCGGAATGGATGATATTTACCCTTCTATGCTGTGGAATAACGACAATTCGGAATGGGTAAATTTGAATAACTCGAATAAGTATATAGCGGATATGAATGATTACATGTCCTATTATTCGTTCAAGAATACACTGGCTTTAGCCATGAATGAGGGATTCCGCAAATGGACTAAATTTGGGTTGACCGCTTTTGCGGAATACGATATGCGAAAATATTCCATGCCTGTTTTTCAAGTTAATGAGGGAAGTGTGTCCGGAATACCGGGCTTCTCCGAAAGAGTGAGTGAAAACGCCTTGCTTATAGGCGGTGTGTTATCGAAAGAAAAAGGGCGATACCTGAGATACAGGGCGACTGTGGAGAAGGATTTGTTAAACAGCGATTACAGGCTTGAAGGAGAAATATCCACAATGCTGAACATTAAGAATAAAGACTTCGCGGTAAGAGGCAGAGCCTATATAAAGAATATAAGCCCGAGTTTCTTCCAGAATAATTTTTCTTCTAAATATTGGAACTGGAAAAGAGACTTTGACGATACGCACCGGTTCTATATAGGCGGTGAAATAGACTTCCCTGAATTGTCTTTCTCTAAAACGAAGGTTAGCGGCGGCGTAGAGAACATCAAGGGATATATATACTACGGAGAGAATGGCCTTCCAACCCAGAAATCCGGAGATGTGCAGGTCATTTCGTTGCGTTTGGATCAGAATTTCGAGGCGGGAATTTTACATTGGGATAATCAGGTGGTGTTTCAGCATTCCGAAGATCAGGTAGCTATACCATTGCCTAAATTAAGTATTTACACAAATATATACCTGACTACTAAACTGGCAAAGGTTTTGACGCTGCAATTAGGAGCAGACGCCCATTACCATTCAAAGTATTACATGCCGGGCTATGATTTTCTGACAATGCAATTCTACAACCAGCGGGATATGGAATTGGGGAATTTCCCCATCACATCGGCTTACCTGAACCTGCACTTGAAATATACCCGCTTTTTTGTCATGATGTATAACCTTACCAATGGAATGGGTAATAGTGAATCCTTCTCTCTCTATCGTTATCCGGTTAATCCCCGTGTACTGAAATTAGGTATTTCCTGGCGGTTCAATAATTAAGTAGTCATTAGCTAAAAGCGAGGAAACTTGAACTCTTGTGAAATAGAACTCTAACGGGCTAAGCGGTAAACAATGAAGGACTAAAGATGAAAAATTCTTAAATTTCTTGTAACTTGTAACTTGTAACTCGTAACTAATTTAACATAGCAATGAAAACTAAAAGCTTCCTTTCAATTCCGGTTATCGTCGTTATTTTGATAGTGGTTTGGCTCTATATGCGTAAACACGCGGTCGATGAACATATTCACGATTACGCTCAAATAGAGGCGGACGGCGTGTTACGTATAGTAACCGATTATAATTCTGTTGGATACTTTGTTTCAGGCGATACTATCGCCGGCTTTAACCATGACCTTATACAATTGCTGAAATCATATATTCCTTTCAAGACGGATATTCAATTGGAGGCAAGTTTGGAAAAGAGTATCGAAGACCTGGAGCAGGGCAAATACGATATTGTAGCCCGCAATATTCCTATTACTTCGGCATTGAGGGATTCCATCAATTTCACCGAGCCTGTTGCGCAGAACAGGCAGGTTTTGATACAGCGCAAGAAAGAATATAACGATGGAGTCAATCCTATACGAAGCCATCTGGATTTAGCCAAGAAGACGCTCTATGTTCCTTTTAAATCCCCGGTGATATTGCGGATTCAGAACCTGTCGCACGAAATCGGCGATACCATATATGTCAAAGAAGATCCTACCTATGGACCGGAGCAATTGGCTATGATGGTTGCCTCGAAAGACATTGATTTTGCCGTATGCGATGAGAAAGCCGCCGCCAATGTGGCTAAGACATTGTCGGAAATCGACTATTCCACCTTTATAGGATTCACTCATTTGGAGGCGTGGGCTGTACGGAAAGATTCTCCCGCTTTGTTGGATTCATTGAACGTATATATTAAGCGGATGAAAGAGACAAAGGCGTATGATGCCATTTATAAGAAATATTACAAGTAATCACCTCTAATAAAATCTCAAAGGGAGTTTCGCGAAGCGGCGAAAGTTAAAGCCCATTAGTTAAAGGCTAATAACGGCTGTTTTCCGCTCACTATTTACCTAAAAAGGGAGGTGATTCTCTCTTTTTTATCTCCGGTTTATAGAAAAATGATTAAAATTGCTAACTGGACTTTGCAATGATGTAAAAATAAGTTATCTTCGTCAGATTTTAAGTAATGAAGAATTTATAATTTATAACTCATAATATAAATAGGGTCTGCGACCTTAAAGAATATTAAGTGGAATCTTTTTTTCGGACACATAGGTATTTAGTAGAACATCTGTTTGAAGGTGTAATCCCCAGGCTGTTAATGAAGCAGATTGACTGGTCGCATCGCTTGATTGGTATAAAGGGGACGAGGGGCGTAGGCAAGACGACGTTCTTGTTGCAATACGCCAAGGAGTTCTTTGATTTGGACAGGCGAGACTGTTTGTATATCAATATGAACCAGTTTTATTTTACGGTCAGGACAATCACCAGTTTTGCAAAAGAGTTTGTGGACAGGGGTGGAAAGACTTTGTTGCTTGACCAGGTTTTTAAATATCCGGGGTGGTCAAAAGAACTGAGGGAATGTTATGAACGCTTTCCGCAGTTGAAAATAATTTTTACAGGTTCTACGGTGAATAAACTTGGCGAAGACGCGGAACTGGCGTCTGTCGTATCCGTATATAACCTGCGGGGATTTTCATACAGGGAATTTCTGAATATCCAGTTTGGAAAAGATTTTGAGTCCTACACTTTCGACGAAATCTTGAAAAACCATCGACAGATAACCGAAACTATTTGTGCTAAAATAAACCCGCTCGATCATTTGTGGGGATATATGCACCATGGTTATTATCCTTTTTTCCTCGAAAAAAGGAATTTTTCGGAAAATTTGCTTAAAACGGTAAACATGATGTTGGAAGTAGATGTTTTATCTATCAAGCAAATTGAGATGTCATATTTACCAAAACTGAGGAAGTTATTATATTTGTTGTCTCTGTCAGCGCCCGGAAAGCCAAACATAAGTCAACTCAGTATTGATTGTGAAATATCCAGGGCTACAGTCACAAACTATTTGGAGTATTTAAGGAGTGCCAGGCTTATAAATATGCTATATAGTGAAGGCGAGGAATTTCCTAAAAAGCCCGATTTGGTATATATGCACAATACAAATTTGATATTTCCTTTGAAAATAACAGATGTGAATGATCAGGAATTGCGTGAAACTTTTTTCTACAATCAGCTACACCATAGCGATTGCCGATTGAAGAAAGGCTCGAAAAACGGGATGTTCATCGTGGAAAATAATGAAGAAAAATATAAATTTAAAGTAGAAGGACAGAAAGCGAAGAGCAAGAGCAAGCCGGATTTATTTTATGCCGTGGCGAACATAGAAAAAGGTGATAAGAATGTTATTCCCCTTTGGCTATTCGGCTTTCTGTATTAATAATATAAACAGAGCCGGCGATCGAAAAAAACGTCGGCTCGACCCAGATAAATAAATGTAAACTAAAAATAATCAACTATTACAAAAGTATGGCTAAACAAAAAAAATTCCTTACATGTGATGGTAATCAGGCAGCGGCGCATATTTCATATATGTTCAGCGAAGTCGCCTCTATTTACCCCATCACACCATCTTCAACAATGGCAGAATATGTTGATGAATGGGCAGCCGCCGGACGTAAAAACATCTTCGGCGAAACAATCAGAGTGCAAGAAATGCAGTCGGAAGCCGGCGCAGCGGGAGCGGTTCACGGGTCGTTGCAGGCAGGAGCGTTGACAACGACATATACTGCTTCGCAGGGCTTGTTGTTGATGATTCCTAATATGTATAAAATCGCAGGAGAACTACTTCCATGTGTATTTCATGTGTCGGCACGGGCTATCGCGGCTCAGGCGTTATCTATTTTCGGAGATCATCAGGATGTGATGGCTGCCCGTCAAACAGGTTTTGCCATGTTCTTCTCCGGTTCGGTACAAGAAGTGATGGACTTATCGGCTGTGCCTCATTTAGCAACTCTTGAGGCTCGCATTCCTTTTATGAATATTTTTGACGGGTTTAGAACCTCTCATGAAATACAGAAAATAGAAGAAATAAGTCAGGAAGACTTGATTCCGCTTGTCAATCAGAAAGCCCTTCAGGCATTCCGCGACAAAGCCTTGAATCCTGAAAACCCTGTGACTCGCGGTACGGCTCAGAATGATGATATTTATTTTCAATCTCGCGAAGCGGCTAATAAATTCCATGCGGCAGTACCCGAAATAGTAGAAAAATATTTAGCTGAAATAACCAAGATCACAGGTCGTAAATATGGCTTGTTCGATTATTACGGAGCGGAAGACGCCGACCGTGTGATTATCGCTATGGGATCGGTAACGGAAGCTATCAAGGAAACTATCGACTTCCTGAATGCTAAAGGTGAAAAAGTAGGTCTTGTGGCTGTTCACTTGTTCCGTCCGTTCAAGGCTGAAGCATTCCTTAGCGCGGTGCCTAAAACCGCTAAAAGAATCGCTGTTCTCGACCGTACAAAAGAACCGGGCGCGCTCGGACAGCCTTTATATATGGATGTGAAAAACTGTTTCTTCGGAAAAGCCGATGCTCCTACGATTGTTGGCGGTATCTACGGACTTTCGTCAAAAGATACGACGCCGGCGCAAATCATGTCTGTTTATGAAAACTTGGCGATGAACTTGCCAAAGAACGATTTTACAATCGGTATAGTGGACGACGTCACATTTAAGTCTCTTCCTCAGAAAGAAGAAGTTTCGGTGGATGATACTACTTATGAAGCTAAATTTTATGGATTAGGTTCTGACGGAACAGTAGGCGCGAACAAAAATACAGTGAAGATTATCGGAGACAACACTGATAAATATTGTCAGGCATATTTCGCTTACGATTCTAAGAAGTCGGGAGGTTTCACAGCGTCTCACCTTCGTTTCGGCGATAATCCTATCCGTTCCACATATTTGGTAAACACGCCGAACTTTGTGGCTTGCCACGTTCCTGCATACCTGCATCTGTATGATGTGACCAAAGGTTTGAAGAAAAACGGCACATTCTTGTTAAACTCTGTTTGGGACAAAGATGAAGTTGGTAATTATCTGCCCGATAATGTAAAAAAATACCTGGCAGTAAACAATATCAATTTCTATATAATAAACGCGACAAAGATCGCTACGGAAATAGGACTTGGCGGACGTACCAATACAATCCTCCAATCGGCGTTCTTTAAAATATCAAATGTGATACCTTACGACCTTGCGGTAGAGCAAATGAAGAAATTCATCATTAAGTCTTACGGACGTAAGGGCGAAGATGTGATTAAGAAAAATAACGCTGCCGTAGATCGTGGTATAGAACTGGAAAAAGTTGAAGTTCCGGCAGAATGGGCTAACATCGTTGTTGGTAAACCCGCGGAAGATGATGCTCCCGAATTTATCAAAAAAGTAGTGCGTCCTGTGAATGCGCAACGCGGATACGATCTTCCTGTATCTGTGTTTGTCGGACGTGAAGATGGTACTTGGGATCATGGTACTACCGAATATGAAAAACGTGGTGTGGCGGCGTTCGTTCCGGTATGGAATGCTGAAAACTGCATACAGTGTAATCAGTGCGCTTATGTTTGTCCTCACGCTACTATCCGTCCGTTTGTGCTGGATACGGTGGAACAGGAAAAAGCTCCTGCCGATCTTACGCTATTAAAGGCTCAGGGTAAACAATTTGATGGAATGGGATTCCGCATTCAGGTGGATGTCCTTGATTGTCTTGGTTGCGGTAACTGCGCCGATATTTGTCCGGGTAAGAAAGGTAATTCGGCTCTGAAGATGGTTGAAATAGGATCTCAGTTCCCTGAACAAAACAATTGGGATTTCATGGTCAAGAATGTAGCAAGCAAGGCTCACCTTGTCGATACCAAATTGAATGTGAAAAATTCACAATTCGCGACTCCGTTGTTTGAGTTCTCAGGAGCATGTTCCGGTTGTGGAGAAACACCATATATTAAATTGGTGACTCAATTATTCGGCGACCGCATGTTGATAGCTAATGCCACAGGTTGTACCTCTATTTACGGCGGTTCAGCGCCTGCTACTCCATATCGTAAAAACGAAGAAGGAAAAGGTCCGGCTTGGGCTAATTCATTATTTGAAGACAACGCGGAATATGGTTTAGGCTACGCTTTGGCTAATATTACCATGCGTAACAGGATCGAGAAATTGATGACACAGTCTCAAGATTGCGATAAATGTTCTTCCGAGATCAAGTCCCTTTTCCGAGAATGGATCGAGAATAAAAATGAAGCTGAAAAGACAAAAGAACTTCAGGCTCAAATCTTACCTTTATTAGAAGTAGAGAAAGACGGATGCGATTATTGCAAAGAAATATATTCTTTGAAGCAATATCTCATCAAGCGTTCTATATGGATATTTGGTGGTGACGGTTGGGCTTATGATATAGGTTTCGGTGGTCTCGACCATGTGATCGCTTCAGGCGAGGATATAAATATTCTTGTTTTGGATACCGAAGTATATTCAAATACAGGAGGTCAGTCTTCTAAATCTACTCCGATAGGAGCTGTTGCGAAATTTGCCGCCGCCGGCAAGAAGGTTCGCAAGAAAGATCTTGGTATGATAGCTACGACTTATGGATATGTGTACGTTGCGCAAATAGCAATGGGTGCAAATCAGGGACAGTGCTTGAAAGCGATAAAAGAAGCGGAAGAATATAAAGGTCCATCGTTGGTTATTGCATATTCACCTTGTATCAGTCACGGCTTGAAGAGAGGTATGGGGCATGCCCAGGATGAAGAAAAATCGGCAGTCGCTTGCGGATACTGGCATTTGTGGCGTTACAACCCAATGTTGGAAGAAGAAGGTAAGAATCCGTTCGTCATGGACAGTAAAGATCCGGATTGGTCTAAATTTCAGGAATTTTTAGGTGGTGAAGTTCGTTATTCATCTCTTCAAAAATCAAATCCTGTACAAGCCGCGGAATTGTATAGAGCGGCACAGGATAATGCGATGTGGAGATATAAGAGCTATATCCGTTCGGCTTCTAACGATTTTGATAAATTTGATGAAACAACCGAATTGTAGAATTAGAATTAAATAAGTAATGTTAAAAAGAAGGAATTTTTCATTGAAATTCCTTCTTTTTGTTTTCAAATTCTTTTTTTTGTTATTATTTACGTCATAAATAAATAATAATTAAAAATAAATATATTATCTTTGCCCTATTCGATACATAGTTACTATAACTGATACTAAACATATGAACAAAAAGACTTTACTGACTTCACTACTATTGCTATGTGTATCAATAGTTTCCTTTGCGCAAAATGGAGGTTCTAGACAAAAGACTTCAGTCCCTTCACGTAATGAATATTTATTGAAAGATCCGGTATGGTTTATATCTATTGGAGGAGGTGTGCAAATATACGCGGGAGAAGATGATAATGGCGTGCCCGGCAATAGAACTTCATTTATGAGTAGATTGACCTTTGCTCCTACGCTTTCAGTCGGTCGCCGGATGAGTAATATAATCTCATTGCGCGCTCAGCTTTCAGGTGGTAGTTTGCATGGGTTTAATGATGGCTACAATGGTACTTATTCCCGATGGTGGAAACAAGGTTCTACCGGTACGGAAGCCAGGTTGTTAACAAAAGACCCGGCATGGGATTATATGGGCTGGAAAGAAGATTTAGGAGACGGAAATGGCGGTGATTATTTATATATGCCTGTTGATAATACAGGCTTTCCGGTATGGCGTCCGATAAGAGACGGATTTAAAGGTCAGAATCAAAGTTATTATATGCAGCATCTTCGTTATTTTAGTATCACGGGTGATGTGAAATTGAACTTGCTTAACGCGTTGAACGGATATAGAGCAGATCGTACAGTTGAAGTAAATCCATTTGTTGGAGTCGGTCTATATCAACGTATGGCGCATAGAGGTAATCTTGTCGGAACATTCATCGGCGGTAGCGGAGGTGTGGATTTAGGCTTCAACCTTAACCGGAATTGGCAACTGTTTGCAGAAGGTCGTGTGATTCTTATCGACGACTCGTTCGATGGTCAAAGAGGTGATATGAACAGTAATGGCATGGCTCAGGCGACAGTAGGCGTTACGTATAAATTCGGCGAACCTAAATACATTGATCCGGCTATTGAAACACGTTTGCTTTTGCCTTACAATATAGCGCGCGCTTGTGATAAAATGGTATTGGTACCAGGTGGTAACATTGAGTTAGGAACAGGTATTGATCCGCTGTGGGGCGATAAAGTCCCTCGTAAATTAGTTGCCGTAAGTCCTTTCTGGATGGATGAAACCGAAGTTACAAACAAACAATATCGTGAGTTTGTGAACTGGGTTCGCGATTATGCAGATACCGATTTAAGTGGGAATCCTTATGCGGCTGATAAAGGCGGTTTAGCTGATTCATCATTAAATTATAAATACGATTGGTTTGACTCTCGGAGTTATTACGCGTTCGTTGGTAAACTAAAAGAAGGCATAGCTAATGCTATTTTTATCACTAAAGATACAGCTTATGTAAACGAAAGAGGCGATATTATCCGTGAAACTTTATCCAGGACTTCGCATGGCGATAAGGTTGACTTTACAAATACATATATAATAAATGTTCATCCTGATGTTACGGCTTGGGTGACAGACTTTGCGAACGCGAAGAGTGAGCACTACGTTGAAAAATATTTTTATGATAAAGCTTATGATAACTTTCCTGTGGTAGGCGTTACTTGGGAACAAGCCGAAGCGTACTGCGCATGGCGTACCGATCGTCAGATAAAAGAGAAAAAATGTAACATTAAAGGATTTCAAGGCTATCGTTTGCCTACCGAAGCAGAATGGGAATTTGCGGCTAGAAACGGACGCTCGGATATGTCATATCCATGGTATTCCAACAAAACTCATACTACCGAAGGTTTAGCGCATGCTAATTATAGGGCGTCTAAAGACTTGAAAGATTTAACATCTCCGGTAGCCACATTCCAGCCTAACCGTTTCGGACTTTATGATATGGCAGGTAATGTAGCCGAATGGACAACAACAACATTTACCGAGTCGGTGGATCGTATGGCGGATGAGGTTAATCCTGATTTCAGCTACAGAGCGGTTCAGGCAGATCCGAGAATATTAAAACGTAAAATTGTAAAAGGTGGTTCATGGAAAGACTCAACAATTAAACCGGGAGATCGTTCTGTGGAATATCAAGATAAAGGTCGTTCATTTATAGGGTTCAGATGTGTAAGGACATGGGACTTTGATGAAAAGGGTAAATTTTATTAAAAATAAATTTTGAGATTCTGAGATGAGAAAAGCATTGCAAAATTTTAGGCGGTTAATCGCCAGTAAAAGGGGGCAAACAGTATTCAATATTCTTTATAGCTGGGGCGCCGCCGTGGTAATTTTAGGAGCAATGTTTAAAATTGTGCATATACAGGGTGGTAACGAGGTTTTGATGATTGGTATGATCGTGGAAGTTATCGTATTCATCGCTGCCGGATTTGATTATACATCCGCGTCCGGAGATGAGGTTGGAGCGAATGCTTTATCCGGGGTAATCGTGAGTGGAGCTAATTATTATAATGACTCATCATCTGATATAAGAACAACAGGAACAGGGAACTCCGGAGAAGGCATAAAATCCTCCGGAGTTTCCGGTTCTTCGGTCGTTGTTGTTGGAGGAGGTGGTGGTTCTGTCGTTACAGGAACAGGAGGCGGTCACGCTCAGGGAGGAAGCGGAACGACTACTGTGGTTGGAAATATATCTCCATCCCCTTCCGAATCATCATCTGTAGTCTCTTCAAGCGGAAGCCGGACGTCATCGACAGCCAGGACAGAAGCGCCGGATTATGGTCAGAGCGTATCCGATACTGCTCAGAACCTGGAGGAATTTTCCACCACAATACAATCATTGAATGAAGCTTCTCAGAAACTATTGAAGGCTTATAATCAAATTACAGACACAGACGGCTTTGTAGATAATATATCAACGCTAAATCGGAATGTCAGTGGTTTGAATGATGTATTTAACGCGCAATTACAGACTATAACTGAACAAATGTCGGCTATCAGGTATATAAATGATAGTTTGAATAGAATGAAAAATTTGTACGATGGAGCTATTGGTGATAGTTACATGTTCAGAGAAGAGTCTGCTAAGATGACAAAACATATTGAGGCTTTGAACAATGTATATGCTCGTTTATTACAAGCAATGACAACTAATAATAATCCAAACCAACCTAAATTCTAAGAAAAAGAAACGGAATAAGGAACTAAAAGAAAATAAAAAATGGCATTAAGTAAAGGGCAATTGACAAGGCAAAGGATGATAAATCTGATGTATCTCGTTTTTATTGCAATGCTGGCTTTAAATGTTTCTACAGAGGTGTTGGATGGATTTGTTATGATTAATGACAATATTCAGGAATCAATAGAAGTCACGGAAGAACGTAATAAACAAATATATGCTGATATAAACGCTTCTTTCGATAGTAATCCGGATAAAGCGCAGGATTCATATAATAAAGCTAAAAGCGTAAAAGCTAAAACCGATTCCATTTTTGATTATCTTCAATATCTTAAATTGGAAATAGCAAAGAAAAGCGATGGCGCTAACGCCGATGTGAATAATTTGGAGTCAAAAGATAATTTGGATGCTTCTTCGGAAGTGATGATTTCGCCGGTGGGCGGTCATGGCAAGAGGCTAAAAGAAATGTTGGATAATTATCGCGAAGAGATGGTTGGGCAAATACCCGATGAGGCAAAGCGTAAAATAGTTAGAAGTACATTATCCACAGAGCCTTCTCCCAGAGCCAAAAAAGAGAATAAGTCATGGATAGCGGCTTCTTTTGAAGGTATGCCAAGCATTGCCGTCATTACTTATTTGTCCGAATTGCAGGTGAATATAAAGCAGGCGGAAGGAGAAGTCCTGAATGATTTGGCGAAAAATATTGACTTAAAAGATATTCGTGTAAACGAACTGAGTGCGTTTGTTGTGCCGCAATCGAATATGGTGATGCAAGGAATCCCTTACAAAGCTAATATTATAATGGCGGCGGTAGATACGACACAACGTCCTCGCATTGTAATAGATGGCAAAGAGTTGCCTCTCGAAAAGAATGGACTGTATGAGAGACCGACGGGAGCTTCCGGAACATATAAGTTTAATGGTTTTATTGAACTGATAGATAGAAGCGGCTTACCGGTCAAAAGGGACTTTTCGCAAGAATATACTGTAATAGAGCCAATGGCGACAGTTGCGCCGCACTGGATGGATGTGTTGTATGCCGGTGTAAATAATCCGGTGACGATTGCTGTTCCCGGAGTAGCAAGTCAGGATGTGCAAGCGACAGTTGTTAGCGGAGGTACTTTATCTTCTTCGGGAAAAGACTGGATTGCAGTACCATCAACATCACAGATAGGGCAGAAGTTTGTAATATCTATTTCTGCTAAGGTGAATGGGACATCGCGATTTATAGCAAGGAAGGAATTGAGAATCCGCCCTTTGCCCGAACCGCTGGCATTTATCGAATACGCCGATCAGAACGGTAGTCCTAAAGTATTTAGAAAAGGAGCTTTGGCGAGATCTATTATTTTGAATACATCCGGAATAAAAGCTTCGATAGATGATGGTATATTGAATATTCCATTTCAGGTATTAAGTTTTAAAACATATTCAATTGATGCTATGGGAAATATGACGCCGGAAATGTCAACCGGGGCTAATTTCTCTTCACGCCAATTGGATCAGATAAGAAGAATGACACGTGGTACACAGTTCTTTATATCAGGGATAAAGGCAAAAGGACCGGATGGAATTGAAAGGGATTTGTACCCAATGGAAGTAAGAATAAATTAATTAACACAAAATATATATTATGAAATATATTGTTTCATTAATGTTTAGTGGATTGTTGATGGCAAGTTCACTTATAGCGCAAAACTCGGCGAATAATGGATACAGGATGATGAATGGTGTGCCCGTTACATCCACTTCGGAAGATATGATTACAGAAATCTCCACCAAAGGACTTTCCGTTATGGAAAGTTCAATGAACGATTATTCTTCGGCTATATGGGTTAGGGATATATATCGTGAGGTGTATGACGTGGAAGGAAACGAATCGTTGTTCTATCCTGCGGTATCTACAGAGAAGCGAGCCAACTTATTTTCTTTGCTGATCAATCTCTTGTCGGATAATACGATTAAGGCTTATAAGTTTGAAGATGAACCCGACTTTAGAGAGAGTAGCGCGTTGACAGCTAAAGAAGTTATGGAGCAGAATAAGATAGGTTACACCGAAAGCAACAGACGTACATTAGCTGTTAATAGAGAAGATGTTGCTAATCTCCAAATTGTAGGTTATCTTATAAAAGAAAAATGGTTCTATGACATCAAAACAGGTAAAGGAGATGTTCGTGTACAAGCATTGTGTCCTATCGTTTGCGAAAGGGGAAAGCAATTCCCTGCATTTTGGGTTATGTTTGATGATGTGAGCGTGTATTTGCAAAGGGCTGTTTCTTCGTTAGTGGCGGCTAATGCTCCGCTTCCAACTAACATTCCTCTTTTTAATTTAATCAGAAACAGATATTACAAAGGTTGTATATATCGTGTGGGTGTAAGGGATTTAGGAAAATATTTTACTACACCCGAAAGCCTTGCTAAAGAACGTCAACGCATTGAATCGGAACTTGATTATGTTCAATCGCGTTTCGATGCTTTGGCTACAGCTCATCAGAACGATTAAGAGGCTAAGAGAATAACTAAAATATGTAAGGCAAAAAGGCTTAAGGAATAATCCGCTAAGCCTTTTTTAGTGCTTTTATCAAAATAACCTATCCCTTATTCCGGCCTTATAAAAACCTTATATTCATACGCTTTCAGGCTGGTTGGTAATTCAGATACATTAGTTCCCGCAAAGTAATCTGTGTAGTTGCCGTGACCTAACGCGTCATTGCTTGTATAGCTAATATTCTTATTCGACAAGTTGAGCATCACCACTATTTCCTGTCCGGCTCTTTCCCGCGAATAGATCAGCAATTCTTTATTCGCCGAAGTATTATATCTTTTGAAGGTCCCGCCTTCGCCGGCTTGCAGCGCGGGATGTGTATGCTTCAATTCATTCAGCTTCTTATAGAACTGTGTTGTCGCGTTTTCGTTCCAAGACGGAATTATATCTTTATCAAAGAACGATAGACGTTTCTTCAGCCCGACTTCCTGCCCTGTGTATATCAGCGGCATTCCATTCAAGGTGTAAGTCAGTACCGCAAAAACGTCAACCCTTTTACCATAACGTTCATATTCTGTTCCATTCCATGAATTTTCATCATGATTGGTCAGGAAATTCATCTTATAGGCGTCGGGACACATGATAGTATCTAACTTCTGTATATACGCTGCAATGTCTCCGGCTGTTTTTGTTTCTTTATTCACATCAGCCATTATATTCATTAACTCCCATGAATAGCTTGCGTCAAAAGCATGTTCCACGAGGTCGTAGTTTTCAGTTTCAGCCAACATAAATACAGGCTTTATGCTATCCAATGTCTTTCTGACGTCGTTCCAAAAATCAGTAGGAACTTCATGAGCTACATCGCAGCGATAACCATCAATTCCAAAGTCTTTTACCCAATATTTCAAGGCGTCGGTCATCGCCGAACGCATCTCTTTATTGTCATAATTCAACTTGTATGTGTCAGTCCAATCGTATGGGCTTTTAATATTGCCCAAGCTGTCCTTCATATACCAGTCGGGATGTTCTGTCCATACATTGTCGCAACCCGTGTGATTCGCAACCCAGTCTATGATTACTTTGAATCCCAGTTCATGCGCTTTGTCAACTACATGCTTGAAGTCCTCTTTTGTTCCAAACTCGGGATTTACAGCTTTGTAATCTTTTACCGCGTAATAGCTGCCCAATGTTCCTTTTCTGTTTTTCTCCGAAATAGGATGTATCGGCATAAACCACAATACATCTACTCCCAAATCCTTCAGACGGGGTAAATGCTGTTCAAATGCCGAAAAAGTACCTTCTTTGGTATATTGTCTGACATTCACTTCATAGATAACCGCGTTGCGCGTCCAGTCGGGATGTATAACGGTACATTTCTCTAATGGTTCGCCGATTGTTTTCTGAGGTTTCGGTTTGCACGAATAACCTGCCAAAGCGATGATAGCAATGGCGATGAATAGTTTATTTCTCATGGTATGTAATTTATATAGGTAATAACAAGTTATTGATGTTATATTATTAATTTTAGTTACAAGTTACAAGATTTCTAGTTTTTTAAGAGTTCTATCATGATAGTACACTTGTACACTTGAAATCTTGTAAACTACTTACTCTTTATTATTGACTGATAATAAGCCTGTTGCCTTATTGTTTTTATTTCCAGTAAGAGAATGTGCCATCAAAAACAATCTCAAGTTTTACATCGTCTGAGATTTTGACGTTAGGGGTAAAAGACACGGCTGTTTCCAATGTTCCTGTTTTTACCATTTTGTCAAATACTTTTTGAAAATATTGCCCATTCACAGTTCCTGCATACAGATTTGATTTTACAGATGTCACGTCTCCAAAGTTATTTTCAAGACCATTGATTTTCAAAGTGAAGTTTGCCAATGTTACTCCATCCGTAAGTCCGGTAACTTTTACCGCTGTACTTCCGCCTGTTATGTTCAAAACGCCTGTGGATATTGGAGAGCCGTAATTTGTCGCGTTTTTCAATAAATCATTAAGACTTGCTTTTGTTGTTGGCGTTGTATATGGTCCACCCGCCGGTCCCGATTCTAACGAAATAGTTTGCTTGCAATTACCATCAAAAAAGAATTGCTCTTTATCATCGCTGCCACATGCGGTAAACGCGAATATTGTAGTTATAGTTAATAACGTAAAAAATAATTTCTTCATAATTTATTGGTTTAATTTAGTATTAAGAATTGTGTGTGTAAAAATTCAGTTAATTATTCAAACACAAAGTTAATGTTTTTTTCTTAATAAAAGCGACTTCGCCTGACCCTTAAATATAAATAAGACACAGACTACAATTCTATCCCCTCATATTTCGAGATAGCCTGTCGCCAAATGTCGGGAATGCTCATCGTTGATTGCGTATGCGCGTTGTATGTGACAAATGTTGATTCGCAGCGGCATTTTATTTCATTACTCTTTATATTCCTTACCTGCTGAAGGAAAACCCCGCTTTTGTCGCCCAACCTTATTATTTTACTATCTACCGCTATCTTTTCTTTGTAATAAATCGGCGACAAGAAATTTATATCTATATGCGCTAAGACAATCAAGCCTGCTGTCCAACTGACGGCGGTGGCTTTCACCACGTCGAAATAACTTGTTTTACCCAAGTCGAAGTAGCTGAAATAGATATTGTTGTTGATGTGTCCTATCGCGTCAATATCGCTAAAACGTATTTGTATAGGGAGGGTTGTTTTAAATGTTTCTTCTTTTATTTCCATCTTTTTTATCTAAATATTATATCGTTAATTACATACATACCTGCATGTTCGTTTAGTTTACTTATCAATTTATCTTTTGCCATCAACAGCTCCGAACGGAGAACCGATGAACTGAGCGACACATATAAAACGCCGTTGCGTAAATAAATGTTTGTCGTATAGGATGTGATCATTGGACCGAGCATTTTCGACCAACCCGTGACAGCTCTGCTTTCGGCAAATTTCCTTTTGAAGAATTGGTTTTCTTCAAAGAATTGCTTCAATACTTCCCCTATGCTTTCTGTGTTTCGTTTTCTCATAGAGCGCCGTTCTTTTGGATAACCTCGCCTTGAGTGACTTCATAGAGGTTATAATCACTGTTTGTCCGGGATAAAATGTCATCGAGATGCTCCCTGTTGGTATCCGTCACAAATATCTGTCCGAAATCCTTATCCAATACTAATTTGATGATTTGCTCCACACGCGATGAATCCAATTTGTCGAAAATATCATCCAATAGTAGGATAGGGGTGGTATCCGTCGCTTTACGGAGAAAATCGAACTGCGCCAACTTCAACGCCACTACATAAGTTTTGTTCTGCCCTTGCGAGCCGACACGCTTTATCGAATAGCCGTCCATTTGCATATCTAAGTCATCCTTGTGTATGCCGACGCTCGTGTAGCCTAATATTATATCTCTTTCTCGACGTTGCTTCAAGAGCCGGAGGAAATCGGCGTTCTCGAAATGGGATTCATATTTGAGTTCTACTTTCTCGTTTGAAGAACAAATGAAATCATA
>JAISKQ010000306.1 GCA_031260865.1 Prevotella sp. | reverse complement strand
TTATTCTTAATGGAGACTATATCGGCAATTATTTATTGTGCGAACATATAAGAGTGGATAAAGACAGAGTAAACATTACTGAATTAAAACCATCAGACACAAATATCACAGGAGGATATTTATTAGAGATAGACGGGCACAAAGGTGAACCAGAATGGTTTGAAACAGAGAAAGCAAAAATGATATTTTGCATAAACACTCCAGAGGATATTCCGGATAATCAAAAGACGTACATTCAAAATTATATTCAAAATATAGAAGATATAATATATGGTAAAGACGGAGTAAACACCGTAACCGAACTGCCAAAATACCTGGATTTAAAATCTTTCATAGATTACCTATTACTGAACGAATTATCAAAAAATGTGGATGGAAACCTGCGCTTAAGCACTTTTGTTTATAAAAATCGGAATGATGATAAACTTTATTTCGGTCCTGTATGGGATTATGATATCGCGTTTGGAAATGTCAATTATTACGATTGTGAGATTGTAAGTGGCTGGTACGCCCGAACAGCGGATTGGTATCAGAAATTCTTCACTCACGCCGAATTTGAAAAAATGATGATTGACCGCTGGAAAGAACTACGCAGTGGAGAACTAAGTGATTTAAAATCATATATAGACGATTGGGCAAAAAAAATGGAAATATCACAGCAAAATAACTTTAAACGCTGGCCTATCTTAGACAAGGCTGTTTGGCCTAATCCTGTCGTTCCGGGTAGTTATAAAGGAGAAGTCAACTATTTGAATAACTGGCTGGACAGTAGGCTTAAATGGATGGATCAACAATTGAAATAATTTTTCGTAAAATAAGGCAATGGAGCTATCCATAGAGGATGACTCCATTGGTTTTTATATCACTCTCCCTTAAATCAAAATCACCATCTTCGGTATATTTTATTTATCAACTTTTTCACCGTCAACAAAGATTTATATTCCTTATATTTTTTATCGGAGATGAAGCCATATTTATGCTGTATTTTGTAGTAGTCTTCATAAAAATCAAAATATGATGAAGATATGCCCCCCAAACGGAAATTGGAAATAACGACATCCACTTCTTCCAAGGCTACTCCCTGACTTGCACACCGACAAATAAAGTCATAGTCAGCTAAAACCTTTACTGACAAATCAAAAGCTCCATGCTTTTCATATACGGCTCTTGAAACAAAAAAAGTGGAATGAGGCAAAACGCTTTCAGCAATAAAAGAAGCGCCCCGACGTTGCACGTTGAATATCTTTTCATCTTTCCATACCCGTTCAATACCGTATATCATAGCGTTGGATTTTTCTACTTTTCCATCCGTGAATTTCCGCCACATTACTTCCAAAGCATTATCTTCGTACCAGTCGTCCGAATTATTTATACCTATTAATTCGCCCTGCGCGAGGAAAATACCTTTATTCATAGCATCATAAACGCCCTTATCCGGCTCGCTGATAATCCGAACAGTAACTCCTTTTTGTTCAAACGCGGGAATATAACTTTTGATTTTATCTAAGGTTTTATCTTTAGATACTCCGTCGATAATAATATATTCAAAATCGGAGAATGTTTGTCTCAACAGTGCGTCCACCGTGCCGAGCAATGTATTTTCCGAATTATAGGTAGGTGTTATAACCGATATTTTTGGCATAAATGTATTTTTAGAATAGACAAAGATACGCATTTTACCTCAACACATCTTTTTTAAGGAGAGACTTGTTCTTATTTTTTGTTGATTAATGACCGTTGCCCGCTGCTCCGTTTTCACTTTCGATAATATTGACTCTAATAATGGTAACATCCGATTTAATCCACCTGTCTTGATAATAAAATTCCACAATGGTTCAAACTTCTTCCATCCGCCTGTATAGAAAAGATGTTTCAAATTATACTTTATAGAATCATGCTTAAATGACGCTTCCATAATATTTGACCAACTGTAAAATTCTTTATATGCCCAATGATAACCCTGCTCCAATTCCAACGGTGTCAGCCCTTTTGTTTTATAAACGACATGACGTGTATCATACAAATCCCAATCATGGGTAATAATACGCCCTTCAGTTTGCATTTGTTGAAACAAGCGTGTTCCCGGATATGGGGTCAACACATGATATGTAGCTGTGGTAATGGCATTTTCCACACCCCAATCGACTGTACGCCGGAATACATCTTTGTTATCATTATCCAAGCCAAAGACAAAACTCCCGTTAATCATTATGCCCAATGAATGCAAACACTTTACAGCGTCATTGTAGCTTCTTGCCATATTCTGCTTCTTGTTGCTCTGACGAAGATTCTCTGGAGAGAAAGTCTCAAAGCCGATGAAGACACTCCGTAGTCCGGCTTCCGCGGCCTTTTCTATCAAATCCCCATTCAGAATAGAGTCTATTGTCGCAGCGCCCTGGAACAAACGGTTCATACCTCTCATTCCATCAAATAATCGCGTTGCAAATTCGGGATTACCTAATAAGTGATCATCCAAAAAATACAAATGACGTCCTGGAAGCCTGTCTATCTCTGCCAAAGCATCATCTACAAGCTGCGTGTAAAAAGACTTTCCCCCATCATAAAAAGCATCCTTATAACAAAAATCACAATGATGCGGACAACCTCGCGTCACCACCAATGAATTAGGCACCAAATACTTATTCCTTTTAATTAAGTCCCTTCGCGCAGGCGGCAGGTTATGCAAAGTCCGAACAAACGAACGATATATTTTTTGAGGTCTGTTTTCCCTATAATCTTTCAAAAAGCGAGGAAAAGATTCTTCGGCAGGTCCTAAAAAAATAGTATCGGCATGTTGTATGGCTTCTTCCGGTAAAGAAGTAACATGCAATCCGCCAAGCAAGACATACGCGCCCTTTTCGCGGTAATGATCCGCTATCTTATAAGCGCGAAAAGCATTTGTGATGTACACTTGAATAAGTACTAAATCCGGCTCGTCATCCAGATTCAGATGTTCTACATGCTGATCCTGCAAATCAATTTCATCGTCAGGAGAAAGAAACGCGGCAAGTGTAGCCAATCCCAATGGAGGAAAAAGCGAGTACTTTATTGGTCTCCAAAAAGGACTTTCAGCTTCTGTTAAAGCGGGAAGTATTAGTTTTACCTTCATAATATAAACTTTAAGAAGAACTTTGAAATACAAAGTTATATTATTTTATGAATAAACAAACAATTAGAAAGATTTTATTTCATTCATATCTTTTTGCTTATTTACACTTTTTCTAATAAAAAAAATGATAAAATATTTGCAATATTCAAAAAAGTATTACTTTTGTACCGTATCTATAACAAAGAACAATAAAATGAATAATTTTTCTTATACATACTCTTTCTTTTTTTA
>JAISKQ010000334.1 GCA_031260865.1 Prevotella sp. | reverse complement strand
TTATGAAGTTATGAAGTTATGAAGTTATAGAAGTTATAGAAATTATAGAAGTTATGAAGTTATTGAAGTTATGAAGTTATAGTTAGTATTTTATTCCTAAACGTTTGTTTTCGGCGTTTCGGGCTTTCTTTTCTTGAGTTTTTGCGCTGTTCATCAAACTGTATAACTCATTTTCCGCACTGATAATTAGGGGCTTGAGTTGCTCTTTCTTTGATGAATTTCCTTTGTGGAAAGAATCTCTCATCGTGTCAAGTTTCGTTTTCAACCCGTTGATTTGTTCCGTCATTTTAAGATATTCGGAGTACAATGTTTTTGTTTCGTCACTTTTCATATCATTTAATGTATAATAAGTCGCTTTATCATTGATCGTGAATGTGAAATCGTTTTTCGGTTTTTCATTCCTTTCATTACCGTCCGTATAAGCCAGTTTAACAAGTCCGGAATAATCGGCGCTTTCTTTCCATGTTTCTTTTATTGAGGATAAGGTTGCTCTTGCTCTCCTTGTTTCAGGATCTTCTGCGGCGATGCTTTTCTTCTTCTCCTCCGGAATAAACAGATACACGCAAACTTTATCTTCGGGCTGGTTTCTATCCGTTACAAACCAACCGAGTTTTTTTGTCTCGTCAATAACAAACATGTAGTCGTTTGCCGATGAGTTAAAGGGCATTCCCATTTGTTCGGGAGCTAAATACGTATCAGTGTTTATGTTATATCTTGTAACAAAAATATCGTAACCCCCAAGAGAGCCGTAACCTTTTGATGCAAAGTACATTGTAACGCCGTCCGACAGGACAAACGGATAATTGCAGTCTGTTGTCCGGTCTTTAAACAATTGTTTCTCGTCGGAGAAATCGTCAAGTAGCTTGTTTTGTGAGAATAGTGTATAGGTCTTATCCTCAACAGGTTTTGCGTAGAAAATCTTATCTCCTTTTTGATTTTTATAGACGGTTGAGGAAGCATTAACATTTGAATCGAAAAACTTGTTATAAGGATACAATGTTCCGCTTTCTTCACTCAGATGATACGTATCAAGAAATTCATTTTTATTAACCACCATACTGTCAATTACTTGAATATCTTCGGTGTTTTCTTCCATCCGTAACAGTTTGCGTACCGTTTCAAGGTTGTTTTCCGCCTCCGAAATATCCTCTTTTCTTTTATTCTGCAATTCAATAAACCCTTCCCAAAAGTTTACAGCCTCATCATAATGTTGCTTTTTAGTGTAAATTAATGCAAGATAACGGTACGATTCAAGTACATTACGCTTATTTGCAACAAGAAGATGTTTTTCGGCATTTTCAAGATCTCCCGTTTCATAACAACAAACGCCATACCATTGATTGTATGAGGCATTGTTGGGAGATTGATTGACAATTTTTGCGAAAACAGGTTTAGCCGCCGCGTAATTCCCTTCGGTATAGAGGGTTTTAGCTTGGTCAAGACTTTGTGCATTCCCGTATAAACATACGAATGAAAGCAGAATCGAAAAGATTGGTTTTGAAAATCTTCGTTTCATAAACAATACATATTTTCCGTAAAGATAGGTGAAAATTTATAAATCACGAAATTTTTTTGAAAAAAAAATTATGTTATGTTTAACTCCTGATCTATAAATTTGATTATACTATCCTTATTATCAGGATTAAACCACATTATTTCAGAATCTTTTTTAAACCATGTTATTTGTTTTTTTGCATAGACTCTCGTATTTCGCTTTATTTTCTCAATCGCCTCGTTTAATGAGCATTTTTCATCAAAATAAAGAAATAATTCCTTGTATCCCACTGTGTTAAGCGAATTAAGATGTCGTAACGGATAAAGTGACCGCGCTTCATCAATCAAACCTTCATTTATCATCGCGTCAACTCTTTTATTTATCCTGTCGAACAAATCGGCTCGTTCCCGCAACAAACCGATTTTGCAAATCCTGAACGGACGTTTTTTTGTTTCGTTTTTTCGGAAGGACGAATAAGGCAAATTCGTTTGACGGCATATTTCAACCGCATGAATCACACGCTTATAATTCATTTTATCAACAATCTCATAATGTGTGGGATCTGATTTTTTGAGTTCTTCAAGTATCGGATTAATACCCTCATTATTAAACTGTTCCCACAATGACTCGCGAATTTCCATTTTTATAGTAGGCATGTCGTCGATACCCTTGCAAACGGCATCTATATAAAGCATCGATCCTCCACTGAGAAGCAGGGATAAATTTTTTTTGTGCAACCTCTCTATCAGAGAGATTGCTTCGTCTTCATAGATACTTGCGCTGTAATAGTCTGCCAAAGAATGAGTTCCAATAAAATAATGAGGTATCCGATCCAATAGTTCTTGGGTCGGCGCGGCAGTACCTATTGGGATTTCCTTGTAAATTTGTCGCGAATCGGCAGAAATGACGGGGCTTCCGATATGACGGGCAATATCTATGCTCAAGTCCGTTTTGCCGACTCCCGTAGGTCCGAGTAAAACAAACAGCGTCTTCTTAGTATCTGTCGAAGAGGGGATCATCGTCGAACGAACCTTTTTCGAGATCATCAAGCTCCTCGTCGTCATATTCGTCGTCGCCGTAAAAGTCTTCGTCCAAATCCAAGTTTGTGCCTTTTATAGCTGTGTCGTAATCAATGAATTGCACAGGAGGGTCGCCTACCGATTTCGAGCATAAAGGTTTATCAATGTCTTTCCCTGTAATAATTTCCCGAAGTTCGATAAAGAACACTCTATCCGACAATTGGTCGAAAACAAAGAGCAGTTTTTGGCGTTCTTCTTCCAGAAGATCTTCAAGCAGGGTTTTATCCATGGTGTAGCAGTCTTCTTCCGAAGATGTATCCATTTCTATCTGCGTTATTTCCGTTTCTTTGCTCCAATCATTCCCACAAATATAGAATGTATAGAGTTGTTTGGCGTCATAACCGGTAGCATCGGTTATAGCCTGTTGGAAATCGAAAAACGTTGCTTGAGCGCTTATTTGGATTTCCCTTTTGAAAGTATCAACTTCATCCGATAGTATTAAAAATCTGTAAATCATAAAAAACAATTTATATTTCGGTGCAAATATACAAAAAAAATAATAATTATCAATCGTCCATAGAACCTTTAACAATACCTCTTTTCGATGTCTTTATAAAATCGAGTATGATATCTCTTTCTTCGCAGGGTTCATATTCCGTTTCTATGGCATAGAGGGCGTCGCTGTTGTTCAATCCTCTTGTATATAAAGTGCGGTAAATGTCTTGAATAAGAAATATTTGAGAATTTGTGAATCCGCGTCTGTGAAGTCCTACAATGTTTATTCCGCAGTAGGAAATCGGTTCCCGTCCAATTAAAGTATAGGGCGGAATATCTTTTCCGACTCTCGACCCGCCCTGTATCATCACATGCTTCGAAATTCTCGTAAACTGATGTACGAGAGAGCCTCCGCTGACGATTGCGTAGTCGTCTATCTCAACTTCTCCGGCAATTTGCGAAGTGTTTCCTATGATCACATTGTTTTTGACAACGCAATCGTGGGCGATATGGGAGTAAGCCATGATGAGACAATCGTTTCCGACGATTGTTTTGCCTTTGGATGCTGTGCCTCTGTTTATTGTAACACATTCCCGTATGGTCGTGCGGTTTCCTATTTCGGCAGTTGTTTTCTCGCCTGCAAATTTCATATCTTGCGGAATACCTGCAATTACTGCGCCCGGAAAGATTTTACAATCCGAACCGATGCGCGCTCCTTCCAATATCGTAACATGTGGAAATATATGGCAATTGTCGCCGATTACAACATCTTTTTCTATTACTGAAAAAGGGTCAATTATAACATTTACTCCTATTTTGGCTTCGGAATGAATAACAGCTAATGGTGAGTGCATAAATTATTTATTTTTAGATATTTGTGCCATAAGTTCCGCTTCGCAAACGACTTTTTCTCCTACAAAAGCATAACCTTTCATAATGGCTATTCCTCTGCGAATCGGCGAAATCATCTGCAACCGGAATATTAAAGTATCTCCGGGAACTACTTTATGCCGGAATTTAACCCCGTCAATTTTCATAAAGTATGTAGAATAACGCTCCGGCTCATCTACCGTATTGAGCACGAGCAGTCCGCATGTTTGCGCCATTGCTTCTACGAGCAAGACGCCCGGCATCACCGGCTCCTGCGGGAAATGTCCCTGGAAGAAAGGCTCGTTTACGGATACGTTTTTAATTCCTACGATATAATCGCCGCCGATTTCTATTATCTTGTCCACAAGCAGGAACGGATAACGATGCGGCAGCAGTTCCCTGATGCGGTTAATATCCATGATGGGAACAGAGGAAACATCGTAAACAGGGGCTTGTATATCATTCAGTTTTATATCTTTACGTATCAAACGGGCAAGCTGGTTATTTATCTTGTGTCCCGGACGGGTGGCGATAATGTGTCCTTTAATAGGTTTGCCAATCAGCGCCATGTCGCCGATTACATCTATCAGCTTGTGCCTTGCGGGTTCGTTGGGGAAAACAAGCGGTTTATTGTTCAGGTAACCAAATTCCCTGACGTTTTTGTGCGGCAGACCTATTTCGTCTGCTATGTGGTCCATCTCTTGTTGCTCCATTTTCTTGTCATAGATAACGATGGCATTGTCGAGGTCGCCTCCTTTGATAAGGTTGTTTTGGAGCAGCATTTCTATTTCACGCACAAAAACGAATGTCCGCGCTGAAGCTATTTCAGCGGAAAATTTATTTATATCCGTTAATGACGCAAACTGGTTCGATAAAACGGGCGAATCAAATTCGATATGTACATCTACTCCAAACCGGTCGTCGGGAAGAATTACCAATGAAGAGCCTGTTTTTTCGTCCTTTACTTCAATTTTATGTTTTACTATATAGTAATCTTTCGGGGCGTTTTGTTCTACGACGCCCACTTTTTCTATATTTTCACAAAAGACTTCGGCGCTTCCGTCTAATATCGGTATCTCACAGGCATCGACCTGAATAAGGCAGTTATCGATGCCGGATGCATACAAGGCGGCGAGGGCATGTTCGACTGTGCTTACCTGTACATTGTTTTTCGACAGGACAGTTCCCCGTTGTGTCTGCGTAACATTTTCGGCAAGCGCATCTATAACGGGTTGGTCTTCCAAATCAACGCGCTGTATTTTGTAACCGTGATTTTCAGGTGCAGGCTTAAATACCACATTGATATTCAGTCCCGAATGCAATCCTTTTCCTTCTAATGAAAATTCCGAAAGTATGGTTTTCTGTCTTTCCATATTTTATAACTGTTTCTTTTTCATTTCTTCCACTTCTTTCTGAAGTTTGTTTAACAATCGATACATGTCGGGTAATTTTTCAATTATTACGCTCGAACGCATGAATTTAGACACAGGCATTGCCGGAGAACCCAGGATTTTTGAATCTTTTGCCACATCGCTTATAATTCCCGCCTGCGCTCCTATCTGTGCATTGTCTCCGATATGAATATGTCCAATCAAACCTACCTGCCCGCCCAACATGCAGTTGGAGCCAACTTTGGTAGAGCCTGCGATTCCTACTTGCGCAGCCATTACGGTATTGCTTCCTACTTCCACATTGTGAGCTATTTGAATCAGATTATCCAATTTAACGCCTTGATGTATAATCGTTGAGCCTATAACAGCTCTGTCGATGGTCGTGTTTGCTCCAATTTCCACATCATCTTCTATCAAGACATTTCCTATCTGCGCAATCTTTTTAAATTCGCCGGCTTCGGGTGCAAAACCAAAACCGTCCGACCCGATTACACTGCCGGCATGTATTATACATTTCCGTCCCAAAATGCAGCCTTCGTAGATTGATACATGTGGATAAATGATTGTGTCATTGCCGATTTTAACATTGTCTCCGATGTAGGCGTGCGGATAAATAAGGCAATCTTTCCCGATTTCGGAATTTTCTCCTATGTAAGCAAATGCACCTATATAACATTGATTATCAACCTTTGCGGTCTTTGCTATGTAAGCGGTAGAATCAATTCCTGTTTTCTTTTGTTTGAATTGCTCAACCATGTTCAGCAACTCAGCCAAAGATGCGTATGCGTTTTTTACGGCTATCATCGTGGATTCTACTTCCGATGTGGGAACGAAATCATTGTTTACCAAGACTATACTTGCTTTTGTCCGGTATATGAAATGTTCGTATTTGGGATTTGCAAGGAACGTTAATGTGCCTTGTTTCCCATCTTCTATTTTTGAAAAATCGCTTACTTTAACATCCGGATTTCCAATGATTTCCCCTTGTAGAAAGTCTGCAATTTGTTGAGCTGTAAACTCCATTCTGATATTTTGATTTTTAAATAAATAAAATTACTACAACTATTATATCTCCTTACCTTTTCCCCTGAAAAAGCGTGCAAAGTTAGCAATAAAATCAAATATCAAACTATATTATGCCTTTTTGAGAAAGATAATTTTTCATTTCGTCCCTTATAAGTGCTGCTTCTTCTGCGGCGCGAACGGCAAATTGTTCGGACCGGTCGGCATAAATAATAGCGCGGGAAGAGTTGATTATCAGTCCACAACAGTCATTCAAACCATACTTGCAAACCTCTTCGAGCGACCCTCCCTGAGCGCCGATTCCGGGTACTAAAAGAAAATGTTCGGGAACAATTTTTCTTATGTATCCAAACATTTTTTCTTGTGTGGCGCCGACAACATACATCATATTTTCGTCAGTTCCCCATTTTTGCGATATTTTCAGCACTTTTTCAAACAGCCACTCGCCGTTTTCATCTTCCTGAAATTGAAAATCCTGAGCGCCTTTGTTTGACGTAAGCGCCAGCAGGATAACCCATTTCCCGTCATATTTCAGGAATGGAGTAACGCTGTCTTCGCCCATGTAGGGCGCTACGGTAATGGCGTCCACATCCATTTCTTTGAGAAAAGCGTTCGCATACATTTCGGAAGTGTTGCCGATATCGCCGCGTTTGGCGTCTGCAATAATAAACTGGTCGGGATAATTTTTTTTGATATAATCGACTGTTTTGTAAAGCGAAGTTAAGCCTTTCAATCCGTTGTACTCATAAAATGCGATATTCGGCTTATAGGCAATGCAATAATCGGCTGTCGCGTCAATAATCGCCTTGTTAAATGCGAAGACGGGGTCATCTTCACGTTTCAGATGTTCGGGGATTTTTTTTAAATCGGTATCCAATCCGATGCAAAGAAATGATTTCTTGCGCTTAATGTTTTCTATTAGTTCCTGTTTGGTCATGTTATATTATCGTTAATCTTTGTTTTTGGGTGTCAACTTATGCGAATCCAAGAACAAAGGTACAACAATATTTCTATTTTTTCGCAAATTTGAGTGTTTCTTTGTCGAGATTAACAATATAAATTTCCGAAATGATAGTTGGATAAATCACTTAAATATTATTTCTACTTGATCTGAATCTATATGTAAGTTCTTTATTTGAAATGATTCAGGCAAATACAGCGTTTTAAGATTAGGACAGGAAGCGATGGTAACTTCTGTAAACCCATAATACCTATATTTGCTTAAGTCCAATTCAGTAATAATATTGTTATTTGTACATGAAAAATTCGGTCTATTATTAGCGCTTATATTTAATAAAGAAAGAGGCATATCGCCTGAAAAATTTATTTTTTTTGCCGTATTAACCGTTAAGTTTCTTAGAGACGGACAATTTGATATGTTTACTAATGTATCTACTTGTAAATTACTGGTCTTAATATCCACACTATCCAAGAATTGTCAATTTTCAATATTTATTTCACGATTCTGGTTTACATTAAGAAGATAGGTTTCAAAGACTTTTAATTTTCTTAATGTTTCGTTATTGCTTACATGCAATGACTTACTTCCTGAAAAATGCAAAATTTCCAAAGAAGAAAGATTTGCTATGCTTGAAATATCACTGCTAACTAAATCCCTGCAATACAGTTCTTTTAGTTTTGGACTGTTGGTTAGCGGGGTTAATATATTGTTAATCTCGGCATATACCAATTCCGTATTTTTGGAGATGTCAACATCTCTATAGTAAA